>CALCSX010000062.1 GCA_937894165.1 uncultured Saprospiraceae bacterium
TGCTGTAACCTTTTGGAATTTCAAATCCTGTTGAAAATTGAGCATTAGGCTTGATTTGATCAAAATTTATTTCAAAAGTCCCATCAAATAGGGTTGGAACTTTCACTTCTAAGAGGCGAATATATGAAAAATATTTATTATTCGTAAGTGTTTTATAATCTTTGTAGTTTTGTTGAACCGTAGCAGTAATTTCAGGATTGATTTCTTGCTTAAGACTGTAAAAATTTAACTGCCCGTCTGATTTTTTTATTATTAAATGGTTGGTAGATTGAGGTTGACTAAAATTGATATCGTATTGCAGTTCGGACTCTGTATTCTTATAACCGTTTGTAGGTTCGGTCAAGGGTAAACCTTTCAATAAATTCCAAAATTGTTGAAATTCGAGATTGATACCAATAAGCTTGCTCACTTCGGCAATATTTTCATCAATATATGACCTTTCTATGCGATTGACCATTTGAAACTTTTCCGGTGTAATCTTAATTCGAGCAAATTCAAAGCCAAATTTCTGTAAGCTTCCCCATATGATACTATCCTCCACCGCTCTCAGAATACATTTAAATCGATGATTGCCCGGATCTCCGGAGGTAACAATATTTGCTGTAGCTTCATAAGAGCTGAAATCGACAACGTTGGATAAAAAGGTCTCATAGATTTCTGACTTCTCAGAATCGACAGAAGTATCTGAAATGCCTTTTTTTGATTTGCAAGCGAATTGACTAAGCATGAAAGCTATGAAAATCGAAAAAATAAGAATTTTATTGAATTTGATCATCCGATACTTATGCTTTTATTTTAGCTTTTAACTTAGAATTCTGAGGCATCAAAAGTAGCGCTTCTTGCCACAACTCTATTGCTTCAGCTTCTTTCCCTAATAAATCTTTCACATCCCCCAATCTCTCTAAAGTGAGAGGATATGTATGTTTAAATTCCTGAACTGCATCGGACAACACTGCTTCGGCGTTTTTATAGTCTTTATCTAGGATAAATATTTCTGCAAGATCCAATGCTACCATAGGATTTGCCTTAGCTTCCTTTGAGAGAAAATTGAATGTGTTTTTGTCGGGTTTCAGTCCTGATTTGACCAAAAATACAGCATAATTACTCCTTATTTCGGTAGCACCGGGATTCAAATCACTCGCTTCTTTGAAAGATTGATCAGCATTTTCATTTTGAATAAGGGAATATTGAATTTTGCCTTTCAAAAATAACAAATCCGCTTTCAACTCTTTGTCACTTCCCGTCATATATTGACCCTCATTTACAATACTTAGAGCTTCTTTATTTTTACCCAAGTGGTAAAGCGAGCTGGCATTATAAAAATAAACCAAGGCTTGATTTGGATAAAAATTCAAGGCATCATTTGAAATAGCAAGAAGGCCGTCGTAATCTGCAGTGAAAAGTTGGGCCTGCATTAGTTGTCTCCAAATTTGGAAGTTGGAAGGGTCCAGATCAATGGTTCTTTGATAAGATTTGATGGATCTGGCTAGCTTTCCGGAATGATAGAGTATATCTCCTCGCATAGAATATGCCTTAGGATCACTGGCATGGACTTGCACCAATGTAGCGGACAAGGAGTCAAGATCCCTGATCAGTAAGGGAGATTTGTCATCGAGCAATTTATCCAAATAGGGCAGCATTTCAGCAATCTTAATGTCGATGGAGATGTCGGGATTTTCCACGATGGAAATGAGTGCAATTAACTTTTCATTTCCCGAAGTTCCGGCTCTTGACTTTGAAAGAATCACATTTGCTTGTACGTCCTGCTTATCTACTTCCAATATTTTCTCATACCATTCCAATGATTTCTTGGTATCACCTTTCTCAACATAAATCATGGCGATTTCGTGCATTAATTCTGTATCATTCTTGAAGGTATTCAAGCCGGTTTTTATAATTTCCACAGCTTCATCCGACTTATTTTGCGACTTTAGCAGTTCCATTTTGGTAAGGATAATATCCTTTGTCGTTCCTACCATTCCTTCCAATCGAATCAGCTCCTTAAAGGATTCTGCATATTGTCCTGAAGACGCCAGATAAAATGCTTTTTGATCGATATACATGGGATCTCCTGTAACTTCAAATAATTTTTCAGCAACGGGGACAGCTTCTTTGTATTTCTTTCTTTCTTCGAACAATTTCAAACTAAAATCTAAGAGCCAGGGATTTTCCGGCTCAAATCTTAGTGCATCTGTTATCGTTCGCTCAGATTGATCCCATTCTTTCAGGTCCCAATAGCAGCGCGCAATTCCATATAATACAGCGGTATTTCGTGGATCTTTTTTGCGTATTTCAGCATAGGTCTCTAGAGCAGTTTCCGTTTTTCCCAGCGTCCTATATGATTCAGCCTGAATAAAAAGCTGCTCTGACATGATCTCTTTTTCGCTTATTTGCTCTTGGGCATTCGAGGAGGAAAGAGAGAAAAAAACCAATCCGAGAAAAAGTATAAACTTAATTGTATGCATTATTTTAATAACTTCTTTTTATAAAGAATAATTCCCGAAAATATTGTCCATTAAATTTCTTTATTAACAGCGGTCACTTAACAACAAATGCTAGAACGACAATGGTTGCCAATCTGTTTAATCCGGAAATTCCCGAATCAAAGTGATTTATTGAAAGATTATTTCAAACCGGTACTTCCGAATCCACCCGCTCCACGCTCACTCTCTGATAATGAATCGGCTTCCTTCCAATTGGCTCTGGCGTAGGCTGCAAAAACCAACTGCGCCACCCGCTCACCCGGCTCAATAATCTGCTTTTCATTGGATAAATTCACGATCGGTACTTTCAATTCGCCCCTGTAATCACTGTCGATTGTTCCCGGTGCATTGATAACAGTGATGCCCTTTTTGATAGACAAGCCACTGCGAGGTCTGACCTGACATTCATAACCTTCAGGTATTTCGATGAATAATCCTGTAGGAATAAGCATTCTTTCTAGGGGTTGGAGTTCTATACTTTTCTCAATATTTGCTCTAATATCCATACCTGCACTACCCGCAGTCTCTCGTTTAGGCAGTTCGAAGGCAGATTTGCTGATTACTTTTACTTCTATTTCCATTAAAATTTCTTAATTAGTACTAAATAGGTCGGAAAAATACTAAAAACAGATGTAAAAGGCTTTGTAGCTTCGGAATATTTTAAATTAATAGGTTTATGATACCGTTGTAACTTTCATTGTATTGGTTCGTCCTCTTTCATCAATCGGCATCGAAAACGTATTAACTACTATATCTCCACTTGTAATTTCACCCTTCTCCTTCAGAATCTTAAGAATATCCTTTAAAGTCTCATCAGTTGAAAGATAACTATCGTAATAATATGATCTAACACCCCAAACTAGACTAAGCGTAGCTTGCATCGCCGGAATATGGGTAAAAATACAAATAAAGCAATCGGGTCTGTAACTCGCCATTTTAAAGGCAGTGTAGCCTGAGGCTGTTAATCCAATCAAGGCCTTCGCACCAAGCTCGACCGCGGCCTTTGCTGCATTAAAACATACCACATCAGACAAGAATGTAGTGGATTTAATTGACGGTTCCGGTCTTCTATGTCCGAAAGCGTAATATTTCTCTGTTTCTACAATGATTTTCTTCATTTCCTGAACCACCTTGATAGGGTGTCTGCCCACTGATGTCTCGCCGGATAACATTACAGCATCAGTACCATCCAAAACGGCATTGGCCACATCTGTAACCTCCGCACGGGTAGGGCTGGGGTTATTAATCATAGAATCCATTAATTGGGTGGCAACGATTACCGGTCTGGATCTCTGAATACATCTTCGAATAATATCTTTTTGAATGGCAGGAAGTTTCTCCATTGGCATTTCAACACCCAAATCACCTCTGGCGACCATAATCGCATTCGATGCTTTTATGATTTTATTGATTCGCTCCACTGCAGCCGGCTTCTCAATCTTAGAAATGATCTTTGCGGAATGCCCGGCTTTTACAATACGAGATCTCAAATCCTTCACATCGTTTGGAGATCGTACAAATGATAATGCAATCCAATGAACCGGTTGAGTCAGTATAAATGCCAAGTCAATCAGATCTTTTTCTGTTAATGCAGGTAATGAAATATTTGTATCCGGAAGATTCACTCCCTTATTTGAGGAAATTTCAGTTCCATATTTGACAAGAAGTTTAACGGTTTTCTCATTATCTGTTTCGAGAACTTCCAAAACTACCTTGCCATCGTCCACAAGTACTTTATCACCAGCGGATACCTCCTTTGGAAATAATTCATAGCTCATGTAAATTTTTTCCATTGTACCTTCGCAATCCTCATTGGTAAAAGTGAGAACATCCCCGGCCTTAATGGGCATCAAATTGTCTTTAATCCGTCCTATTCTTAATTTTGGACCTTGTAAATCCGCAAGAATTCCCACCTGCACACCGTAGTCTTTATTTATTTTAAGGATATGGTCAATTACTTTTTTGTGATCTTCATGAGAGCCATGTGAGAAGTTGAGCCTGAAAAGATCAACCCCCGTTTTTGCCATTTCTAATAAAATCTCATAAGAACTACAGGCTGGACCTACTGTTGCGATAACTTTGGTCTTCTTGGAATAGTTAAAATCCGGATGCATAATTATTGTATTTAATACATTAAGCTGGCAAAAATAATAAATTATGGATTAAACTGTAGAAGAGTTTTTGTTATTAATATATAAAAAGATTTAGAACTTAATAAAAAGTGCTATTATTGACCCAATTATTAATTAATGCCGATCCATTTTTAATTATTTATCAACTGATATTTAAGAAAAAAAGAGAAAAGCTTGTATAAAAAGTGCTTTATTACTTATTTTGCACTCGCATTTTTAACTCAATAAACGTAAAAATTATGTCTAGCATTGCTGAAAAAGTAAAAAAAATCATTGTAGACAAGTTAGGAGTAGACGAATCAGAAGTTGTTTCTGAAGCTAGTTTTACTAATGATTTGGGAGCTGATTCTCTCGATACTGTTGAATTGATCATGGAATTCGAAAAAGAATTCGATCTTTCAATTCCTGACGATCAGGCTGAGAATATTCAGACTGTGGGGCAGGCTATTTCTTATCTTGAAAAAGAAGTAAAAGAGTAAAAAATCATATCCATTTAAGATTTAAGGGATTCGTTAGTTTTGTCTGGCGAATCCCTATTTTGCTTTAATTAT
>CALCSX010000063.1 GCA_937894165.1 uncultured Saprospiraceae bacterium
TAAAGCTGTTTTCAAATGATAGAAAACTTTAACTTACATTATGTTTAATTTTTGAACACAATGTTTAATAAAGAAAGCACAATTTTCATTTCTCAATTTTTTGCTCAGTTTATCTACTTTCAAGTAATAAATTCTATATTGTAGCTCCATTAGAGCGTATAAAAAAGATGAATATGAGTCTTCAAAATTTTATTTTGTTTTTAGTTCTGTTTTTTGGATTGCAGCAAATGTGCTTGGCGCAACAAAGGGTGATTCCTGCCGACACTATTGTTACCGGCAATTATCAAATTACAGTGAAAGGCAAGAAAATTCCTTATAAAGCCTCGACAGGTACGCAGCCTGTATGGGATAAAAGTGGAAACATTATTGCAGCGGTGCACTATACTTATTACGAAAGAACCGATGTTACTGATAATGCAGCACGTCCCTTAGTTATTTCGTTCAATGGTGGACCGGGCTCAGCTTCAGTGTGGATGCATCTGGCTTATACAGGCCCTTATTTATTGAATATTGATGATGAAGGCTACCCACTTCAACCTTATGGAGTGAAGGAAAATCCTCATTCTATCTTGGATGTGGCTGATATTGTCTATGTAAATCCGGTGAACACAGGCTATTCGAGAGTTATCGACGAGGAGGTGGATCGAAAGGAATTTTTCGGTGTGGAGGCTGATATAAAATATCTTGCCGAGTGGATAAACACTTTCGTTACCAGAAAAAATAGATGGCGTTCGCCTAAATACCTGATTGGTGAGAGCTATGGCACGACGAGGGTTTCGGGCTTGGCTCTTGAGCTTCAAAATGCGCAGTGGATGTATCTAAACGGTGTAATTTTGGTTTCGCCGACTGATTTGGGTATTTCGCGGAGCGGGGCTGTGGAGGCGGCTAATCGTCTTCCTTATTTTGCAGCAACAGCTTGGTATCACAAAATGCTAAATGAGGAACTACTTAATAAAGATCTCGATGAGGTTCTGGAGGAAGCGGAAGCATTTACAATCAACCAATTGATTCCGGCGATGGCAAAGGGAGGTTTTATTTCCGAAGATCTTAAAAAGGAAATGATAAGTAAAATGGCTTATTATTCCGGATTGAAAGAGGATATATTGGAAGAACATAATCTGGATGTCTCTACTGCTGCTTTCTGGAAATATTTACTGAAGGATACCGGATATAATATTGGAAGATTGGATTCAAGATATTTGGGATTGGATAAAATGGAGGCCGGAACACGACCTGATTATTCTGCAGAATTGACTTCCTGGCTGCACTCCTTCACTCCGGCAGTAAATTATTATTTTAGTCAGGTTCTTAATTTCAAGACGGACGTAAAATATAATATGTTCGGTCCGGTACATCCATGGAACAGGGAAAATGATAATACCGGGGAAAATCTTCGTCAAGCGATGGCGCAGAATCCTTTTCTGAAAGTGATGATTCAATCCGGATATTATGACGGTGCTACCACCTACTTCAATGCTAAATATACCATGTGGAATATTGATCCCAGTGGAAAAATGAAGGACAGATTTAGATTCGAAGGCTATAGAAGTGGACACATGATGTACCTGCGAAGGGAAGATTTAGCTTCTTCAAATGAGCATATAAGGGAATTTATCCGCGAAAGTTTACCGGATATAAAAACTCCGGCCAAATACTAGTCCAATTTAAATAAAACTTCTTCCTCTAACTCTACGAGTTGGACAATATTACTCAATTGCAACTTATC
Organism: uncultured Saprospiraceae bacterium; assembly: GCA_937894165.1. Classification (GTDB taxonomy): domain Bacteria; phylum Bacteroidota; class Bacteroidia; order Chitinophagales; family Saprospiraceae; genus CALCSX01. Next base: position 1,727 of record CALCSX010000063.1, read on the forward strand.
GAAAAGTCTTCGTTTATAAGTGCTAATAGTAGAATCAGATAACTGTAGAAGCTCCACCATTTCCTTGGAGCTCATACCTGATCTGATGAGCTGCGCAATTTCGCGTTCACGCTTAGATAAAATCGTCTTGGTACTATTATTTTCAGGACTTGCGGGGGCTTTTCTTGTATCAACCTCCTCCCAATTAATATAACTTTTCACCCCAAAGAATACGAAAAAGCTCTCAGACAATGCTTGCCCTGTTTCTTGCTTACTTAAAATGTGGATTTTGTCTCCCAATTGATTTCTTAATATTTGGGATTCGATGGTAGAAGGGCAAAGGAACAAAATATTCTCTACACCTTCTATTTTGATCATTTTATTGATAAAGGTCAAAAATAATTTATCTAGAAGATCCACATCAACAATAAAAAATTTTGGAGTTCCGTCAAATAGTGGCTTAGCTCTCTTCTCATTTATACAATACTTTGAGATTTGAATATCGAGATCTATGCTAATAAGATATGCTTCCAAAATGTCATTGAAGGCCTTGAAACGACTTACTAATTCAACAACGGGATTGGACTTAATAAATTCGGAAGGCTTAGTTGAATTTGTTTGGGCTTGCTTATTTTTTTCTTTACTTAAGCTCATAAAAAACTTTTAAATTAACAATTAATCATCAGAATTGCCCCCCATTCCTGATTTTTCTTTGATTGATTGCGATGAATTAGCTTTTCTCTGTTATTTTATATTGAGTACCGAGTAGAATAAAATATTCGGGTTTAAAATTCAATTATTATTACTGAGATGTGAAATTTGAATAATTTAAGACTAGGATTTCTATAGTACCTGTAAATATAATGAAAAAAATAATTTTTCAAATAATCTCTCCAATAATTGTTATTTTATTTATGTAATTTTAAAATTACCTCATTTTTATCATAATATTTCTACATATTCTTACTATAATGAAAAATAATTGAAAAAAGTTGAAAAATTTTTATGGAATTTTTCATTTCGTGCGTCTTATTATAAAGAAAAATAATAAAACCATGGAAAAAGTAAAGCCTTATTTAAATCGAAATGCCATAAAAATGATGGCCTTGGAAGACAGACCAAGAGAAAAATTTGTCACTCATGGAAAATCTTATTTGACAGACACGGAGTTGATAGCCATTTTGCTGGGCTCAGGAAATAAGACGCATTCCGCTCTGGATCTTGCACGGGTGCTTCTTGAAAAATTCCAGAACAATCTGAATTATTTCGGCAAAGCTGGATTAAAAGAATTGGAATCAGTTAAAGGAATAGGGCCGACCAAAGCTATTATGTTGAGCGCAGCACTGGAATTGGGAAGGCGGCGGCATTTTTATGTGGGCGAGGAGAAGCCGAAGATACTTTCCTCACGACAAGCTTACGACATCATCGCTGTTAATCTCATTGATAAAAGTAGAGAGGAACTGTGGGGTCTCTTTCTCAACAGGAGTAATAAATTGATTTACAAAAAGAAATTAAGCGAAGGTGGTGTTTCAGCTACTACGATGGATCCAAAAGTTATTTTCTACGAAGCTTTGACCAGCGGCTGCTGTGGTTTTATCCTTGCTCATAACCATCCTTCCGGGAATTTAAAGCCAAGCAATTCGGATATAGTGAATACGCAGAGAATAATTGAAGCCGGTAATTTCCTGGAAATTCAATTGCTGGATCATATCATCGTCGCAGGTAACAGTTACACATCAATGACAGATGACGGTTATATTTCATGTTGATGGGCATCAATTTCTTGCAGATACTATTATTCAAAAAAGTAGCAACAATAAGTAAAATTCAGACGTTTCATTTTTTTTGTAACTACTAAGGTATATCCTTTCAAAAGATAAAAATTAGCATTTTTAGATTGAAATTGATCGTAGCTAGGTAGTTACCATATTTTATTGGTCCAAAAAATTTGATTAAAAAGACAAAAATCCATACACTTACACTTCATTTTGGAGTGACCCGGCATTATTAATATGATAGAGGATAAAATAGATTCTAAAAAGATAAATTTCAAATTATTCATGCGGGTCGTTCGCTTATCAAACCCGTATAAATGGCTATTGATATTGACGATCAGTATGGCTATTATTCTAGGTCCTCTCGCAGCCATCAGACCCTATTTAATCAATATAATGGTCGATGAAACCATTATGGATTTTGACAAGGGTGGCTTAATTAAAATGACTTGGATTTTAATAGCACTTCTCTTTTTAGAGTCAATAATCAGATTTTTTTTCAATCATTCCTCAGGCTTTCTCGGCCAGTCCATCATTAGAGATCTCAGGGTAAGGGTATTTGATCACATCAATAATCTCAGGTTAAAATATTTCGATAAAACACCTGTGGGGAATTCAACTACCAGAACGATCAATGATATAGAGTCAATAAATTCCGTGTTTTCGGATGGAATTATTAATATTCTTGCAGACATAGTAATGGTCATTGGCGTAATTGTCATGATGAGTATTTCCTCGTTGCCGCTTACGCTTATCTGCCTTACCGTATTACCCCTTTTATTGTGGGCAACCTACATTTTCAAGGAGAAGGTGAATATATCTTTTCAAAAGGTGAGGAACCAATTGTCGAATATGAATTCCTTCCTTCAAGAGAGAATTACCGGCATGCGGGTGGTTCAGATGTTCAATGCCGAGAAGCGGGAGATGGAAAAATTCAAAAAAATTAATCGCTCTTACACGCAAGCTAACCTTGATTCGGTTTTTTACTATGCCGTATTTTTCCCGGTTGTAGAAGTTTTGTCTGCCGCCGCTCTTGCCTTGATGATTTGGTGGGGAGCGAAAGGTGTGATCAACGATCAAATTACGATAGGAACCTTGATTGCTTTTCCTATTTATCTAAATATGCTCTTTAGACCTATCCGTATGTTGGCGGATCAATTTAACACATTGCAAATGGGACTTGTGGCTGCAGATAGAGTTTTTAGATTGCTTGACAGAAACGAACATATTGAAAACACTGGCAATATTTCCACCGGTCATATTGATGGCTCCATTTCTTTTGAAAATGTTTATTTCGCCTACGAGGATGATGATTATGTGATTAAAGATCTATCATTTCACCTCAAACCCAATGAGACACTTGCCATAGTGGGGCATACCGGAAGCGGAAAAACGACAATTATCAACCTACTGAGCAGGTTTTATGATATCGAGAAAGGATCCATCAAACTTGATGATAATAATATCAAGGATTACGAACTTTCCTTCTTGCGTGCGCAATACGCCCTTGTTCTTCAAGATGTATTCCTATTTAATGGTACAATTTATGATAATATCCGGCTGCGCAATTCCTCGATTACCAACGAAGAAATCGAAAAATCTGCCGAAATAATTGGTGCCGATAAATTCTTCAATCAGCTCCCCAATGGCTTTAACTTCCAAGTGACTGAGCGTGGTTCAAATTTATCTTTAGGTCAAAGACAATTGATATCATTTGTACGTGCATTGGTCTTCGACCCTAAAATACTCATACTCGATGAGGCGACATCCTCTATTGATACTGAAACGGAATCAATAATTCAATATGCCATTGAGAAACTGATAGAAAAAAGAACCTCAATAATTATCGCCCACAGGTTGAGTACAATCAAACATGCAGATAATATTCTTGTACTTCATAATGGAGAAATGAAGGAAATTGGATCGCACGACGAATTACTACAAAAGGAGGGAGGATTTTATCGTGAATTGTACAAGGTACAGTTCGAAGAATCGATTAGTTCGTTAACTTAATCGTCAAATTAGTTCCATCTATCTAATAATCGAACCTTCACACCAACTTTGAAAGCTTAATAGCAGTTAATTAAATTATAATTACTTTTTAATATTATGATTTACAGACAAAATATCAACCCTTTATCAGCAATAATCGGACTTTTGATAGTGATCGCATTTCTTTATGGATTCACCATATTGGCCTGGGGAGCATTTAAATTGCTTATGTATATTGCCCCGGTATTTTTTATAGCAGCGGCACTTATCAATCATAAAGTATATATTTCCTTGTGGCAGAAAATCGTGACAAGATTTAAAACCAGCATTTTATCAGGCATTACTTTTATTTTATTACTAGTGGTGGGATTTCCAATAGTTAGCTTGTATTTGTTTTTTAAAGCATTGCTTACCAATAAGTTAGAAGTAATGCAAAAAAACTTTCACGCTCGCAGTTCGGAATCATTTGCTGACTTTGAAGAGGTAGACAGGAAATCAAAAGCTGAGGAAACAAAAATTTTCATTCCACGACGTACTGAAACGAGATTAAATACCGGTCATGTCGAGGATATCGACTATGAAGAGGAAAAATAAAGTATATTTACTTATCGTTAGTCTATAAATTATTTGCTTTATGAAGAACATCATCATCCTCTTTGGTCTAATTAGCGCTGTCTTTTTTAGCCAAAATACATTATTTGCACAGTTTGAGATCCCTCAAATAGATTCCTATATCAGATCGACGATCAAGAGCGACGGACCGGGTGTCACTGTCATCGTCACGAAAGGTGATGAGACTGCTTATCACAAAGCCGCGGGAATGGCAAATTTGGAACTTAAAGTGCCAATGGACAAAAATCATGTGCTAAGAATTGGGTCGATAACCAAGCAATTTACAGCAGTAGCATTATTAAAATTGCATGAGGAGGGTTTGATAGATCTTGAAGATGATATTACGAATTACATCCCCGGCTACCCTACATTCGATGAGGAAATCATTATAGAACAACTGCTAAATCACACTTCCGGCATCCCTTCTTATACTGACATGAGTAGCTGGACAAGGAATGTGCGGATGCAGGATTTTACTGTTCAGGAATTTATAGAGAAATTTAAACCCACTCGATTGGATTTTGTGCCGGGAACGAGATTTAGATACAACAATACAGGTTATTACTTGCTAGGACATATAATAGAAGTTCTGAGTCAGGAAAGCTATGCTGACTACTTAAAGTCTGAGATTTTGAATCCTGCAGGATTAAGAAATACCTATTATGATGAGACTGCCAAGATAATTCCAAACAGAGTGTCAGGCTATGAGCAGCGAGGGGGCAATTATGTCAATACGGAATATCTAAGCATGACACAACCTTATGCGGCGGGAAGTTTGATGAGTACTGTGGAGGATTTGGCGAAATGGAATAGGGCTTTGGTGCGTGGGGATATAATTTCACAAGGAACACTAGACATGGCATGGACTCCGGCGGCTTTATTGACTGGTCAATATCATCCTTATGGCTATGGATTTGAATTGGGAACGAAATATGATCTGGAAGTAATATCTCACGACGGTCAGATAAATGGTTTTATGAGCAATGCTTTATACTTTCCGGAAGAGGATCTATATGTAGCTGTACTTTCAAATTGCACTTGCAATAATGCCAAGGTGATTTCTGAGAATATTGCTGCCATTATGTTGAAAAAAACTGTTCAGATAACAGAAAAAGTAGAGGAAAAGCCTGATTTGAGTCGGTTTGAAGGCGTTTATAACTTGGTTCCGGGCTTCGATTTGACTATAACTTTCGAAAATGATCAGTTGATGATACAAGCTACGGATCAAGATCAATTCCCCTTAATCCAAAAATCAGAGCTTATTTTTGCTTTAAAAAATGTGGATGCTCAAGTGGAATTTCTACCGGAATCCGGCGGAGATGTGAATGAACTCATTCTTTTTCAGAACGGCATGAGTCTCCCGGGAAAAAGAGTAGATTAATAGAATGCTGATATTTCTCGTAGTTCTGCTGCTTATTTGGATAGTATATACAGCTATTCTTACCTATTTATATCGTTCATGGAATTTTGGACTATTAAATTTGCGCAAGCAGACAAATACAAAACAATTTAGTGGCGTAAGTCTTCTCATCGTAGCTAGGAACGAAGAAGCTCATGTAGATCAATTATTTGAAAGTATCAGTAAGCAACTTTTAGACAAATCGCTTTTCGAAGTAATTTTTATTGATGACTCTTCAGAAGACAGGACCATTGAGTTGGCAAATCTTGCAGTCGAAAAATATTCACTGAACAACCTGAAGATTATTTCTTTAGCTGAGCTGCCCAATAATTCATTATCGGGAAAAAAAGACGGGTTGAGCCATGGAATAAGCTTGACAACATTTCCTTTGGTAGCATTGAGTGATGCTGATTGCTTTTTGCCTGCGCAATGGTTAACAAAGATTCGGGACAACTATCTGAGATCGGGTGCCAATGTGGTCTGCGGACCCGTCCTAGTCACTGCTCCCACTAACACTATTGGTCGTCTCCAGGAAATTGATTTTGCAGTGACCGCTATAATCAATTCAGGGGCTGCCGCAGGTAAATTATTCTTCCTGGGAAATGCAGCCAATATGGCATTCGAAAAGGAGGTTTTCAATGAAGTTGGTGGCTACAATGCCGATCAAAAAGCCTCCGGTGATGACGTATTATTGCTTCAAAAAATTGCGGAATTAAGCCCTGATAATATTTACTATCATCCCAATAAAGATTCTGCTATCTACACACATCCTGTCTTCACAAATGCAGAATTTTACGAGCAGCGATTACGTTGGGCTTCGAAAAATGATATGTATAGGAATAAATTTCTTAACCTTACGCAAATTACTGTATACTTAACTAATCTATCCCAGTTAATCCTGGGTGTTTGGCTTGTGCTTTTCCCATTCATAACCGTTCCATTGGCTGTCCCTGCATTGCTGTTGGTAAAAGTATCAATCGACTATTTTATTGCAACGAATGCATTGCGGTATTATAACAAGAAAAGTATCGGCATTCCGGAATTTATTCAGATTAATTTTCAGTATGCCTTTTATATCGCTTACGTCGCCACTAAAAGTATCTTTATAAAGCAATATAGCTGGAAAGGTCGCAAAGTCGAATAAGCCTCGAAACAATTATTCGTTTACTAAGAGCCTTCCCACTTTGACTTCCCCTTCATTTTGCCAAGTTAGAATATAAACACCCGCAGAAACACCTTCTAATGAATAAGTATCCTGCACTGAGGTCCAAATTTTTATCGTTTTTCCATTTAAATCCGCTAAAGTAAGCTCTCCTCCAGAAATTCCGGATAGGGAAAAATGACGTGAAGCAGGATTGGGAAATATTTTCAGTGTTTCTACCAAATTTTCAGTGTTTGAAGATGGTTCACAATCTGCGGCTGTAAAGCCAAAGATTAAATCGCATTCTTGATTTTCATCAAAAACAGATAGGAGATATTCTGTAGAAGCATCACCTTCAAATGGTCCTATTTCTACAGGTAGATCTTCATAAGCAAAGGTACCGTAAGAATTTCCAGAGAAGTCAATAACGAAGAACTCTTCATTCGCATCCGAGTATTCAAAAATCAATAAAACAAAAAATTCGGTTTCTTCGCAGGGCAAAATGTTCACTTCGGGCTCAGACAATGAGCAGTCAGGTCTACAATCAATTACGTCCAATGATTCTTCTATGAAACACAAACCATCTTCGCTATCTTCCACCCTAAGCTCTCTATTTGTTTCACCTGCAGATTGAAAAGGTCCAACATTTAATGGAAACTCTTCATAAAATCTAGTCGCAATCAAATTTCCATCAACGAATATTTTTGCCTCCTCAGAACTAAATTCCCTGCTTAAATCAATGCGGATAAAATATTCACCTTCTTCACATTCCACCTGTTCCAATTCTATATCGCTCAATTCACATACACCTGTACAGTCTTCCACCTCTATCATTCCACCGGTAAAGCAATCCTGTTCCTCGACATCCACCACTTGTATTGTATGCATGAGATCCGTCGGGGTGAATATAGGACCATAATTCAAGGGTAATGAATTGTAAGTATACTCGCCTATAAATTCTCCGTCTAACCAAAACTCATACCGATTTGACTGCCCTTCATAATCGAAGTCAATTATCAAATTATATTGTTCATCGATACAATCAGTTTGAGTGATAGAAATATTGGACAGTTCACATTCAATAGGTGTACACATCGGTGAAATCACATCAAAATTAACCGTACAATTTTGTTGAATGACATCTCTTATTTCCATTTCATACTCAGGTTGGGAATCTGAAAAAGGACCGAGATTTAAGGGTAGGGCATCATAAGAAAACGTGTCAACGATAGCATCATCGATAGATAAAGTAAAAAATCCATTGGTTTTGGTATGTTCAAAATTTAAGTTGACAAAAAATTGTCCGTTCTGACAATTCTGAATGATGTAGAAAATATTTTCCATTTCACATCCAATGCAATTAGGTGCAGTATACTCCTGACTGTAGACACAATATAGATAACTCTTGTCATGAAAACTTAAAGTTCCAACCGAACCGGAAGGTGCCGTAAAAGGTCCTGCCTCCACCGGCAAATTATCATATCTAAATGTTTTACTGAATACATTATTTCTAAAAACACTAAATTCCACTCCTTCATTCTCCCTTTCAAGGTCAAAAGTGAGGTAATGCTCATCTCCAAGACACCTGAAACTAATCTCCTCCATATTGGTTATTCGACAGGAATCACTGAGAACTCCTTCAATAATTTCCACAGTAGGTTTTACATTCGCTTGCGCAAATGTGATTGAAAAAAGTAAAAAACCAACAATTTTATATAATAAACTCATGATCGTGAATTTAATTTTTATTATTTAATGACCTATTCTAAATAAGTAGCAAATATTATTCCAATTTTTAATATGTTAAAGATTAACAGCCAGCAGATTTACTTTTTCATCTATCAATTTCCCAATTTTGTTCCTTAATATCAATAAATACTAAAAAATTGATATATTGGTACTCTCTAAATCTATTCAACGTGAATAATCAGAATTTATGAAATCCGCGCATGTACTTTCAGTAATATTTTTGATACTAGTTTGCAGTAGTTGTAATCATACACCCCCAAGCGATAAACATATAAAGAATAAACCAATGGAAACCAGGCCGGAACTCAATATTGAACAAGCTTATCAGTTGTCATTATTACCACTTCACTGCATTTTAGTAGAATATCCTAATAAAACGGGAAGGGTGCTGGGTTCAGATGAGGATTTAAAGAGTCCTCGACGGATTAGACCCGCATTTTACGGCTGTTTTGATTGGCATTCGGCAGTTCATGGGCATTGGACCTTGGTAAATATACTGCGAAATTTTCCAAATATAAAAAATAGAACAGAAATTCTAAGTTTACTTCAAAAGCAATTGACTCAAGAAAATATAGCCCTTGAGAAAGAATTTTTTCTGGATGTCAATAATACGACTTTCGAGAGAACCTATGGCTGGGCCTGGTTGCTAAAGCTGGCGGAGGAACTTTATTTGTGGGAGAGCAATGAAGCAAAACAAATGTATGGAAATCTAAAACCATTAACCGAAACTATAATTTCAGGTTATTTGGAATATCTTCCGAAGTTACTCTATCCAATTCGCACCGGCGAGCATAGCAACACGGCATTTGGACTGAAACTGGCTCGTGATTATGCAGCATCCACCGGTCATTTGGAATTAAAGGATTTAATAGATAAGAAAGCGAGAGAATTTTATCAGAATGATATTGATTGTCCTATGGCGTATGAACCGGGAGGGCATGACTTCCTTTCGCCATGTCTGGAGGAAGCGGATCTGATGCGAAAAGTACTGGAAAAGGAGGAGTTTGTGAGATGGATGGATAAATTTCTGCCCGATCTTCAAGAACGGGATTACCATCTGGAGCCGGGAAGGATTGCGGATAGGACAGACGGGAAATTGGTGCATTTAGACGGATTGAATTTCAGTAGGGCGGGAATATTGTTTGGCATTGCAAAGAGCGATAGCAAATATGAGCACTTAAGAGGAATTGCAGATGAACATATGAATTATTCGCTGCCGAACTTGACAGATGATTCGTATGAGGGAGGCCATTGGTTGGCTACATTTGCTTTATATGCGTTGCAGGGGATGGGTAGGGAGGAGTAGAGAGAATGGAGCGCCAAGGTGATAAATTCTCGAACCACGAGAATCTGAAATCAAAGTTGTTGAAAGGAAATGGTTTCTCGAACCACGAGAATTTAGTATCAAGATTTGAAAGGAATCCTTCCCGTTTACTGGGAATTAATTTGTTTGAAATTTTTTCGAAATTCGAGAATCCAAAATTCGAGTAAATAAGTAGGCAAAGATTTTTTTTCGAAATTCGAGAGACAAAATCATACAGCCCGCTATTGACTTCGTCGAACTAGCGTTTCGTAATTTATTTCTCGAACCACGAGAAACGTACTTCATTTAAAAACCCAGTTGCCTCCAATATTTTACAGAAAGCCCCGAAGTGGGCGTAATAGCTTAGCGCAGGGTGAAGCCCTGTGAAAAAAGTAGAAAAAATCTCGTTTTGGCGGGTTTTTTGCCCAAAGGAAGCAAAAAACATGACAAAACCGCTCTGGTCAGTTTGCCTCTGCCGGTTCAATTTAGTAAATGTGGCTTAGAATTTTTCCTTCCACATTTTCTCGAACCACAAGAATCCATCTTACGGGTGCCAGTTAATCAATGTACCTTAGATGAGTCGATGCTAAAAATGTATCTAGGACATCTCTATCAATCATATCATTATATCATCTTCAAATAATTTAATCCTTGCTCTCTCTCCACGAATGTTAGCAAAATTGGCTCTTGGGTATTTCCTTTTTCTCGAGCCACGAGAATAGGTTTTGCATTTAGAAGAACGGAATCTTTCCCGTACCGTGGGATCCATTTGAGGACAAAATTTTCTCGAACCACGAGAATTCAAAATTCGAGTAATAAAGAAGGCAAATATTTATCCGAAATTCGAGAGAGAAAATCATACAGCCCAAAATGACTTCGTAGAACTAAAGTATCGTAATTTATTTCTCGAACCACGAGAATTGTTTTAGTAAGCAAAAAATGATTGCCAAAGTCACTGAAACGTTATTTCTAATTTTTAATTGAAATCCTAATTCGAAATTGACCTCAAAAACCTCAGCTAGCTCCTCCTTCGCATGATGGGTTGGCGGCGGCAACATAAATCGTAATTTTTAATTCGTAATTAACTAAAACACCACCATCTCCAAACTCAAGGAATCCCCCCAATTCTCAATCTTAAACATTTTATCATACTCATCATGAGCCAAACTGTCCATTTCAGGAGTCAATCCAAATGCTGTCACCATAGGTAAAACAGTATTCCCATGCCCGCAAACTAAAACATTACCGGCATCCGGATTGGCTCTGATTTCCTCCACAATCCTAAACCAATCGTGTGCTTCATAAATAGTCACCTCAGTCCCGGTCTCCTCCCCTAATGGCAAGACAGTGTTAATATTTCTCGAAAATCTAGTAGAGTAAATCACCTTGACATTCTCCCCCTTGAGCATTTCCCGCAACTTATCAGCCCTCGCCTCACCCGCCGGAGTCAAAACAGGGTCGTCGCCAGGATCGCTTAGATCTTTCTCAGCATGTCGAACGATATAAATGGTCTGGAATGGCTCGCCAACCGGCTGGCATGAAGCTAAAAGGAACAAACCTAACAGCGAAAATAAAATTACCTGTCTGATTTGTTCCTTTAAACTACACATAAATCGGTTTCTGAGTGATTGTTGCTTGATTCGTAACTAATTGATTCTAAATCTTTATAAATTTAATTATTTCTGCTTTATCAGCAAAATTTTTGGACAAAATATACACCCCTGCCCGCAAATCTGCCACTTCGATATTTGTCCCCGCACTTGTCCGCCCCATTTTCATCTGCCTTCCACTAATATCCAAAATCCGGTAATCCAAAATTTCATTGGTTTTTGCCATGATTTGAAGATTCTCGCGCACCGGATTTGGTCGGATCTGTATATTCACAACTTCATTTCTCGAAATTCGAATGATCGGAGAATAAGCAAATTCTCCCGTCCAGTCCACCATCCTTAATCGATAATATGCCGTTTCAGGAGCATTTCTATCCAAAATATCATAATTATTCGTGGCAGTTGTCGCAGCTTTCGTCTGAACTAATTCAAAAACTTTACCATCCACACTTCTCTCCACTTCATATTTCTCCAAATTCACCTCATCTGTAACTCTCCAGCGCAAAGCATTTCCTGAGGAAGTCGCCTCTCCTGTAAAACTCAACAAAGTCACCGGCAGCGCCATCGAACCGCCATGGGCAAAAAATGTGGAAAAGGATGTCACTTCTATTTCTACAAAATAACCATCCCCGATTGCCCCGCTGTTCGTTTGAGCAAAAAACTCCCCGGGCCCCGAGAAATCACCTTGACAATCAATCGCAGACTTCGTTATATTCACATCCTCAATCGAATTGACAGTCGGATCTGCAGCTATCAGCGAAAGCAAATCCTCTTGAGAATAAAAAAGTCTTAGAGGCACTGGCTGGTCAAAACTCATCGCTGAACTTTCAATGCTGATATCTCTATTCATATATTTTACGCCCAGACCATCCTCTCGAATTTCGGAACTGATGTACAAAGTAGGCGTGAAATCAATCCCCGGATCTACCCCATTTAGATCCAAGGCAGCTATGACATTATCACCGCCATCGACAATATTTGTCCAAACTGACTCATCTCCCGGAGCTTCTACTTCAGTGAAATCAATACATTGATCAGGTGTGATTTCTGAAATATTATAATCTTGTGACGACACCACACAAATGTCAAAATTTCCATTCAAATTGTAGCCGTAAACTCTTACATAATATGTTCCGGCTACCAAAACTCCTGACTCTATTTCCTCTATTCCGGCACTGAAATTTTCATCAGCGCAATCAACATAAACAAGTCCACTACATGTATTTGTATATAAAACTAAAACGGCATCAACAGTCATATCCAAGGTGATGGTGTAATTCGAAAAGCCGTCAGCCTCAAAATAATACCAAACATCACCGGTTCCATCATTTGCTGTATAACCGTTACAGAATACTTTAGGAATTGAGTTAGTCGCACCACTCGTAGTTCCACTTGTTTCTATACACGTTAATGTAGCGTCTAATTCTATAGCATCAGCACAAGTGTTATTAGAAACTATTGGACTTTGAGAATTTACACATAATGAAAATGTTCCAGGTGCACCTAAAGTTGTGTCTGTAAAAACTCTAATATTAAAAGTTGTATTTGGAGAATAACTGACGTTAAGACCAAAGGTAGATAATGAACAATTAGTGAATATTATTAAAGAACAGCCATTTACATAAACTTGAATTCCCAAATTCGTAGCAGTTAATCTCTGCATATTTATAGTAAAGTCTGTTACACTTCCATTATTAAAAGTATACCATATGTCTGTATAATTTCCATTCCCTCCATTACATCCCGAAATATCCGGACCTGTTTGAGTAGTGCCCTCAGTTGTCCCAAAAGTTGCCATTGCGGGACAGGAGCCGAGATTATTTACAGTGATTGGTAAAGCTCCAGTACAGGTATTGTTAACAGGTAAGGTGCTGAAAAATTCAGGTCCACTCCAATTGCTTTGATCATCAATACAATTAGAACGTACATAAAACTCGTATTCTACTCCTTCTTCTAAATCGTCCAATAGATAAGGATTGTTCGTAGTACCTACAATGTCAGGAATACCATTAAAGATGAAACCAACTTCTCCATAGGCGATGTCATAATCTTCTCCAAATCCTATGTCAGTCCAAAATAACTCTACTGACTCATCGTCTATAGGGGTATATCCCAGTTCTACAGGAGAGGCACAAGATCCACCTTCCAGACATGAAATAGTAGCCGCCCATCCATCATTCACAACAGATCCGTTGGAAATAAATTGAAAGGTTAGGCAACCTGTTGGATTCTCACCTAATACGGGATTGGTAGGTGGTAAATTTAATCCAGAGTGAGTCCAAATTAAAGGTGAATTGATATCATCTCCATTATAACAAGATAGAAAATCTATTCCTTGTTCAGTCTTGAAGAAGTTGAATAATACTATTGCAACATCATCTTCACTTTGTGGACATATAGTAGTGGTCATCACCTCATTATTTTCATAATCTTCATCTGCACCACCACTATCGTAAAATCGGCCATTACATGCAGGTGCAGTATCTCCAGGACAGGCTGTGACGCAGGAGCCAAATGAAGTCATATAAGAATTTACTGCATTTCTGGAAGCAGTTGAAAAATCAACATTATCAGCATCAACTGACGGCGCCATAATAAAAGGAGTATTTTCAGCATCATGACTAGCTCCAAAATTGTGGCCTAACTCATGGGACAGTAAAACCCTAATAGATTGTTCATCTGTAGTAAAATCTTGATTAATATTATATCTACTATTACAAACACCGGGTAAATATGCTAAGCCCACAGTCGTACCATCAAAATTTCTATTGGACCACAAAGATGCGACGTCATGTATCACACTAAATCCATTGGGTGACCAACCAGCAAAACTTTGCAATAATGTCAATGGAACTGTACTCGATGTCCATGGATCCCCCCCTACCTCAGTTACTAAAAATTGCTCCTTAATCTCAAAAATATAATTCCTCTGGAACTGATCTATATAATTCACCTGCACATTATTCATCACCGCTAGATTTCGGTTGACTAGATTTGTTACAGAACCATATTTTTGGAACATAGAATAATCGCAGGCAATGGCGTAATCCACAATTCTACAGTCTGCAGTGGTCCTGTCTCCCTCATCGCCTTGGAAGTTTTCTCTGGCTTTGCGGATGGCATCTTCCGCATCTTTGGTGACACCACAAGTTGCTTCCTTTTCAGGCTTTGCGTCGCGATTATTATAAAGGATGAAAAGATTATCACTTGCCGATCTGTCAACATTTCGAGCGGGAATGATATAAAATATTTCCTCGCCCACTTCCACAAAGCCCGACACAAAATTCTCCGCCACTGTAAGCCTTACATTTCCACCGGTTTTGACATTGATGCCGGCGTAAGTTTTTGCCTGATTTTCGACTTTTACTTCAGTTTTATTTCGGCCATCGAAAAGGGTAACTCTATAATCCTCGGAGAGAAGATTGACCTCTTCCAAGTAAATTTGATGACTTTCACCGTCGATTTGAAGTGTAAAATGATGATTTCCACCTTTGGTCAATTTGGAGAATGAGGCAAATGACAATTCTTCGTGATCCAAAAAACTTTTTTGGTATTCTGTGGCTGCATCGAGCCCCCTGTCCTCGGGCATATTTTGAGTGACCAATTCCCATTTGAGAAATGTCTTGGCGCGAGTATCTATTTCCGGCTGGAATTCGAAGCTCTGCCAATCACGGCTCATTTCGAAGGCGATTTCATTGAGGTCTATAAAATTCTCCATTTCCATCCCTGCCTGCGTGTAGGATATTTTCAAGCGGGCATTCTGCAAGGAATTTGAATTCAATATTTTGAAGGATATAAATCGCCCTTCCTTCAGTTCAAATCTACTGAGATAGGTGGCATCTCCACGACTATGCATTTCAAATGCTGTCTCGACGAAGATCTCCTCTCCCGCAGAATTCGAAAATCTATACACTTGTGCATCGGCTGCGGAGGTTGACTCTGATAAAGTTATTTCACTTAGAATTGGATTATTTTCCTGACTAAGGAGGGGGAAAGTGCAAAGGAGGTGGAAAAATAAAAATACAATAGCGTTCTTTAAAAAAGAATGACTTTTCATCTCGATAATTTTAATGTTAAGAGTCCCCCAAAACCTGTTTGACTTCCTATTCATTTCCAATCGAAAGAAGTCAAATCAAAAGTACTAAATAATTTCAAAAATTTATCGAATTACTAAAATTTTATATATATTAAATTTTGTTAATTTATTGGAAGCAAGCATTTATTCCTTCCGGAATAAGAAAAGCCACTAAAAATTTACTTTAGTGGCTTTTCGAAAGAATATTTGGAACAATCTTATTGCTTGATGAATTTAGATACTAAGCCTTCTTCATTCCTCATAATATAAACTCCAGCCTGCAGATCACCTACATAAAATCTTTCGGTGTTATCCACTTGCTTGATCATTTTTCCTGAAGTATCATAAAGAGTAAAGTTGACCGCTTCATCGAAGAATAGGTATTCGCCCTTCACAGGATTTGGGAAGAAAGAGAAAGGTTTTGCCTCCTTAATTCTATCCTTGGTACTTGTAGTTCGCGTTCCTGTCACAGTTATTTCATCGATCCCTACATGGGGTCTTGATCCTCCGCCATCGACATTATTTTGGTAATACTTCCATCTTATTTGCACCAATTCTCGGTTGCTGAATTCCTCGCCCAGCTCAACAGTATATTCATTACTAAAACCTGCTTCCAAACCATCCGCAGAGAAAAGTTGAGCACCCGGAACATCCGCCCATGCCGCCTCTGTATCAAATCTGTATTGCAATCTTACATCATAAAACCGCGTATCCGCAGCTTGCGCAATAAGGTTAATGACATAAGAAATAGATATATCAGTGACTAGCGAAGTATTGAGTGCGAGTACAGCACCTCCAATATAACCACCAACATCATCCGGACCGGCTCCACAACGACCTTGGTCATTCTGGATATCACCTGTATTTAGAAAGCTGAATCCACCTTCACCCTGGCCCAGAACTCTGGATCTTGAACCGATATTATAAGCACATAGCCAATCGCCATCCGGTTCATCCTCCAGAAGAGGAGCATTCGTCATGCTATGAATGTGAAAAATCATTGAGGCAGGATAAGTTCCCGGCGCTGCCTCCGCAGACCACTCTGTCATACTGTAATCTTCGGAGAAAAGAATAAAAGGCTCAGGATTGCTTTGCGCTACCGAAGCTGAGACCACAAATAAGGATAAAATTAGAATGTACAAATGTTTCATATCATGAATTTTTGATAAAAAAATGGTAGAATAGTTAAAGATAAGCAGAAATTACCAAACTGATGAAAGATCTCGATTTGAGTAATTTCTGCTATTTTATTACGCTAATTAATGAAAAATGGTTGAATGAGGGGTAGGGAAATTAAAAAATTAAGGTTAATTTAATGTGGAGGGAGGATTCTCGTGGTTCGAGAAAATCAGATTCAAGTGGTTAGCTTGACTACCCGGTTGATTTGGTTACTTTGCCGAAACATTCAAATCCTATATTATTTATATTTTTGTATCTTTAGATAAATAAATATCATGGGACTTGAAGCGATCAAATTAGAACTTATAGAATGGCTTTCTAAGCTTGAAGACATTGAGACTATAGAATATTTAAAAAGTGTGAAAGACTCTAAAAGTATTGATGCTGATTGGTGGGATAGTTTATCTGATGCACAAAAACATGGGATTGAAAGAGGATTAAAAGATATTAAATATGATCGGACAAAATCTCACGATGAAGTAAAAAGTAAATATGGAATTTAAGACCAATGAGTAAGGAAAAAATTTCCATACGTTTTTTTGACGACCGTGAGGTACGGGCTGTTTGGGACGATGAAAACGCGAAATGGTGGTTTTCTGTATTAGATATTGTAGCTGTGCTTACCGATCAAGACGATTACATTAAAACCAGAAACTATTGGAAATATCTCAAAGCTAAATTAAAAAAGGAAAATAGTCAAGTGGTTAGTCTCACTACCCAGTTGAAATTGCTCGCCCCGGATGGTAAAAAACGTCTGTCGGATATGCTGGATTACAATGGAATTATAGCTTTAGGGAAGGAGTTTCCGGGTAAGAAAGCGAACCGGTTTATAGAATGGTTTACTTACAGTGATGAATCCATTGATGGAAAAAGCAAAACAAAAGCCTATGCCCTATTTGACAGTTCTTTTATTGACAGTATTGAAGTGGGAACCAGCAATGGTTTAAAACAAATTCATGCTTATTTGTTTGGCGGTTTGTATGATTTTGCTGGACAATTAAGACAAAAAAATATTTCGAAAGGAGGTTTTCAATTTGCTGTCTCACGCTTCTTGGGCGAAACATTAAAAGAAATTGAAGCAATGCCTGAAACCACTTTTGACGAAATCGTCGAAAAATACATAGAAATGAATATTGCTCACCCTTTTATGGAGGGAAACGGCAGAGCCACCCGGATTTGGTTGGATTTGATACTCAGAAAGCGCCTGAAAAGATGTGTGGATTGGAGCAAAATAAGCAAAAGAGATTATATGAATGCTATGATGCTCAGCCCCACTAATAACATAGTGCTAAAAAACTTCTTGAAAAACGCATTAACTGACCGAATTAACGATCGTGAGATGTTTATGAAAGGAATTGACTATTCTTATTACTATGAAGAAAATGACTAGAGGGGGATCAGTGTAGACAAAATAGAAATTAGTTTGAGGATTCTCGTGATTCAAGAATTAATAGTGATTAAACTAAACAAGCAATGAAAATAAAAAAAGGAATAGAATCATTTTTAGTAGCAATAATAGCTGGACTTTGTTTTTTCTATTCTGAAGTACAAGCTCAACAAAACGAAAATGAAGCAATAGGCTATTACAAGTATGAAGCTAAAATATTTGTCCAACAGCTTGATGAACTTGGTTACTTTAAATATGCCGATGAAGCTGATATTGATTCTTTGAAATCGACTATGATAAATGAATTTAACCCGAAAGGTCATTTTACAAGTATTTGGTACGATGATTCAAACACGCTAAATGATTTTAGATATTATGGTTGCGATGGTGAACAAATATTCGAGCAAGATGGAATAATTAGCTTAATAAAAGATTTAGAGCCGGTATTTGACAAAATGAATTTCAAATGCGTAGTTACAAACCATGTAGAGGAATGGGATTATAAGTATGACTGGCTCAATCACAAAATCACAATTAATGGGACTGAGTATATAATTTTCCGAAACTTTAAAGGCTATGGGTGGGTCGAAGCACCATTTAGAATTGCGCAAATTCTTAATACTGAATTACAAAAACAAAACATAGACGAACAAATTTATCTAATTTATGGTGGAAATGACGGATCCTGTGCATTACTGTCTTATGCACAATATCAGTTAATCTATAAAATCTTTAAAAATAGTAGGTGGAGACCATTAGAAATTTATGAGTGGGCTAAAGAATCAAGACTTGACGTAAAAAAGTTTGACTATTGGAACAAATAGAATATTAAATGCAATACCATCTAAAAGAAAAAGGTCATTATTAAATCTAACGAAATTTGCTCACCCCCATGCACCATATCCACACCTCCCGCCTCATTCTCAAAAGCGTCACACCCCAATTGAGTCACCAACTGTTTGAGGAAAAAACGCAAGAAGAAATTAAGCAATTTTTCGAAGTGGATGAGAAGGAATTTCTACATTTGAAGTCGATGTATGAAGGCGGAATGGAAACATATAATATTTCCCAATTCTATTTTCTCCTAGTTAGCAAAGAAAATAACAAAATTATTGGGGAATGCGGATTTCATTCTTGGAATAGAATTCATCGAAAGGCGGAATTGTTTTACAAATTGAGGTGGGACAGCGATAAGCGCAAGGGACTTATGACGGAGGCTGTGGTGAAAGTATTGGAATTCGGTTTTCGGGATTTAGAACTCCATCGCATCCAAGCCTTGACAGCGAGCTGGAATTTGGCATCGATAAAAGTGCTGGAGCGTTTTGGATTTACCAAGGAAGGGACAATGAGGGAGGATTATCTCGTGGATGGAAATATGGAAGATTCGGTATGCTATTCCTTGTTGAAATGGGAATGGGAAAGGAATCAATAATCTAAAAAACAAGTACAAATATTCGTTTACAAAATGAATTTAAACAGTGCTGACTTCACAACTCCGTCCAATTCTAAAAAATGTAAAATATATTTCTTAAATTGAGATCAAGTAAGGAAAATAATCAAAATAATAAACAGCGATATCAAACAAGAGTGGCAGATTTATTTCTAAATAAAGGTCTATTTAATGATTAATTCTTTAGAAAAGGATTTTAAGAATAGTTGCAAATCATTAGCGACAAGAAAAACTATGATGAAATATATTCATTTAGTAGTATTCACATTTTGGGTCTGGAATTTAATTGGTCAAGTACAAATTGGTTCTGATATTTTAGGAGAAGATCTAAATGATGATTTCGGCTCCGGACTTGCAATTAATGAGGACGGAACTATTGTTGCAATTGGAGTCCATAATAGAAATTCCAGAAATGGTATAGTTGAAGTTTATGAACTTATAGATGGAACATGGAAGTTGTTAGGGAGTAAAATCAATGGTCCGAATAATTCAGGTTTTGGGGTTGATGTTGCGATAAGTCCCTCAGGGAAACGGTTAATTATTGGATCATACCATGACAATATTACAAGAATTTATGATTTTGTGAATAATAATTGGTTTATGACCGGTGAAATCACTCTAGAAATGGCTGCATGGGCTATTCATTTTGGCTATGCAGTAGATATTTCTCCTGATGGTCGCACGGTTGCAATTTCCGCTACCCACCACCCCCAAGGAAATATTCATAGAGGATTAGTCAATATTTATAGAGAGATAAATAGCCAATGGATTCAAC
This sequence comes from uncultured Saprospiraceae bacterium, assembly GCA_937894165.1. Taxonomy (GTDB): domain Bacteria; phylum Bacteroidota; class Bacteroidia; order Chitinophagales; family Saprospiraceae; genus CALCSX01. The sequence continues at coordinate 22,153 of CALCSX010000063.1, forward strand.
TGGGAGATGGAATAGCAGGAGAATTTGAAGGAGATGTGGCTGGATGGGATATTGATTTAGCGGAAAATGGGAATACAATAATTATTGGATCTGCAGGTAATGATACCAATGGAGAAGATGCGGGTCAAGTCCGAATTTTCAAGTTTAATAATAGTACCTGGAATCAAATTGGAAGATCACTTCATGGAGAACATCCCCATTTGAGTTTCGGCAAAAGCGTTGATATCAGTGAAGATGGAAAAAACTTAATTGTTGGTGCGCCGATTGATTGGACAGGAACCGAAACTGAATATCATTATGCAGAAGTATTTGAATTAATCAATGAAGATTGGAGTCCAAAAGGAAAAAAGATATTTGGGCACAAAGGTGATAATATGGGATATGATGTTGCTATTTCTGAAGATGGCAATCGTATCGCAGTTACTGTAACGCAAGATAAAACCTGCCCTATTCGTATATATGACTTTATCGATTTAGATTGGCAATTAGTAGGCTCAATAAGTCATAAAGCTGATAGACATAATTTAGGAGGTTCCTTAGCGATGAACCCAAAAGGTGATGTAATAATAGGAACTTCAAGGGTTCCTGATGGTGGTTTTGCTGTGGTTTATGATCTAAAAGATCTTCAGGTACCGAATTGTGTAAAGGAAGATGATCCGGAAGATGAAGAAGAAAATGATCCGGAAGTTATAGAAATAAGAGATATTTTCTTTCCAAATGCAATTCGCTTTAATTCTATTTCATCAGAGAATTCAGTCTTTTTTGGAAAGTCTAATGTAGAGGTAGGGTATTCCATAACAATTTTAGATAGATGGGGAAGTCTAGTATTTGAAAATCAAAATGCAATAACAAATTCATTAGAGGCCGGATGGAAACCTACCACTGAATCTGCGCAAGGTGTTTACGTTTATCTTGTGAAGTATTATGTTAATGAAAAAGAAGAAATTAAGAGAGGGTATATCACTTTACTAAAGTAATTCCAAATAACCAAAAAGAACCCAAGTAATGATCACAGTTCATGTAACTTACACCGTTAATGAAGACTATTTAGTGTCTGCAAGGAAACTCATAACCTTTTATAAATCAGTCGATTGTTCTTGAAAAATTTATTGAAAGTTAATCGTCGTTTTCTTTTATTATATATTTAAATTGCTTATATTTAGGGTATTAAGTGATTTATTTTGCGATATTTCACGTAGAATTACAAAAATATTCGGTGATGAGAAAAAGATTCGAGCAACAAACTTCCCTAGGTCAGTTATTAATTCAGGATACAGTCATTCCATTAGCGAAACGTGGAGGACGTCTTCCTGCACTTTGCGCTGCTTTGAAGGAGATTTTTATTACTCCTCAATGGAACGAGCAAGTTTTTGAAGTACTGGAGAGTAAAATTCTTTCTTCCAACAATAACACTGGTAGACCTGGAATGGATCTGTGGCAAATATTTGTCTTATCTCAAGTACGTCTATGTATGAATATAAGTTATGATGAATTGCATCATTATGCAAATTATGATAAGTTGATCCGACAAATAATGGGGATAGAAACAAAGGATAGTTTTGATGAACAAAGTCTCGGATATCAAAGAATTATTGACAATGTTGGTTTGCTTAATGA
>CALCSX010000064.1 GCA_937894165.1 uncultured Saprospiraceae bacterium
AGCGCTATTGACAAGAAAAGAGACGAAGTATCACGGAAAATAAACATTTTTAGATAGAAATTGATTGCACCTGAGTAGTTACTTATTTTCTATCCCCCTTTGAGTTTTTCCGAGGGGGATATTTTTTTAAGGCTTTAACCTTCTAAACCCTATCCCTTCTTTTCCAAAAGTGGCATTCATCCTATCCATATCGACCTTTTTGATGTCACCGACAGTTATGACTTGCGTATTACTATCCATATTTTCCTCTGCTACCCGCAATTGATGGCTTCTATCAATAGCTTCCACCCATGTCCGCACTGTACGGGCATTTCCAAAATACTTATCTCGCTTCTTATGTAAATCATTCAAAAGTACCTCTAATTCTGTCTTTGCAGCTGAGCTCAACCTTAAATTCCTCTCTTCAATCATCAATTCAGCAATTTTCAGCAATTCCTCTACTGAATAATCCTCAAATTTCATAATTTGATCAAATCTAGAGCTAAGCCCCGGATTAGACTTTAAAAATTGGTTCATATTGTCCGGATATCCCGCTGCAAAGACAAAAAACTTGCCCCTGTCATCCTCCATCCGCTTCAAAAGTGTCTGTATCACCTCCGCACCAAAATCGTTGTGCTGGGAAGCACCACTCAAAGCATAGGCTTCGTCGATATAGAGCACGCCCCCAATGGCCTCATCTATCTTTTCACTAGTCTTAATCGCCGTCTGACCTACAAATCCCGCTACCAAACCCTGCCTGTCCGTCTCCACCATATGCCCCCTCTCCAGTACCCCTAGCGCCTTGAAAATAGTCGCCAAAATCCTCGCTACCGTTGTCTTTCCCGTGCCCGGATTGCCCACAAAAAGGGTGTGAAAATGATATTTATACAGAATATCCGTGCCTCTAGATCGCTGATAACGAATCAAATTGACCAACTCTTTAACACCTTTTTTAATTGATTCAATGCCAATCAGCTTATTCATATCCTCCAAAGCAGACTTCAATAAATTCTCATCAATAGGAATATCCGGCAAAGTAGTCCGCATGGTCAAAGTCAAATCCCTTACATCCTCCGATTCAATTCTTGAAATACTGTCAATACTAGCACTCTCAGGATGCTTCTGCTTCATAATCCGAAGCCCCAGATTCATCTTTGCATTTTCGATCAAATCATTTACAAGCCGAGCATTTCCAAAAGACCTGTCTCGTTTTCTATATGCTTTAACAACGATATCGTATAATTTCTCTCGCGCAGACTCAGACATCTCCACGCCCTTCTTATGCGCTGAAAAATCCGCTATTTGTATTAACTCCTGAGGAATATAATCACGGAATTCATATTGATTCTTAAATCTGGACTTCAGACCGGGGTTGGAGTTGAGAAAATACTTCATTTCCTTCGGATAACCGGCGACAATAATGGCCAGATCACCCTTCCCATTAGACATCTCCTTCACTAAAATCTCAATCACCTCCCGCCCGAAATCCTTTGAATCATCATTGGAACGAGCCAGAGCGTAAGCCTCATCAATAAATAAAACCCCGCCCCTGGCTGCCTCTATCGCCGCTTTGATTTTAGGAGCAGTCTGACCGATATACTCACCTACCAAATCCGATCGATCAACCTCATGAACATGCCCTTTGCTCAGGAGATTCATCGACTTGTATAACTTACCCATCATTATAGCTACTGTAGTTTTCCCCGTCCCGGGATTGCCTACAAATGCACAATGAATGTTCAAATCCTTCGGCTCATTCAAGCCTTTTGACTTCCTTAAATCAAGAAATTTGATGTATTTTGAATAATCAATGATTTTGGCTTTCACATGCTCCAGTCCCGTTAAGGAATTGAGCTCAGCTATCACCTCCTCAAAACCCAAATCTGTTTCTGGCTCAAGCATTGGATAGGGAGAAATCATTCCTTCATCTGCAAATACAATCTGTGGCTCACCTTCCTCCATACTATCTCCCACTTTCACATACATCAAAGCAATTGGCTTGTCTAAAAATATAACTTCACAAGTATACAAGCCCTTCCGCCACGTTCCCTTCGCACTCGATCCCCATCCGGCCGAAATATTCACAATATTATCTGTCTTTTTGACTGTTTGCAATTTGATAACCTGCCCCTTCACCTCACGCGCCTCAGTATAAAACTTTACAAACAATTCCATCTCCCAATTCTCATCCTTATTCTTGTTCAACAACTGAATTTCAGTATAAATATACTGCGTCTCATCCCCATCGAAATTCTTCAAATAATTCCTGTCGCCCACCGATACATCATCGTAAGGGCCCTCGTACAATGCCAGAGATTCCACCCGAAAATAAGGGTTTTCTCTTCCCGCCCTGTGATTAATAATATCTTCTATGTAAAAATACTTGGTACTTTCCTTGACACCATCAATCCAAACTTCCCAATAGTAAGTACCTTTTTTCCAAAAATCACCTTGTTTTAAATTGCCCCAACCCTCGCGAAGATAGAAAACATGGTCATAACGACTTACTTTCCGCTTGTATTCCAGTTTACATAAATTAGTAGATTTAGCATTAAGCACTGAATAACATCGAAGCTCAATATTTACTTCCCAGTCCTCAACATCAAAATTTTTATTATATAAAGATACTTCTACGTAGATATAAGAAGTATCCATTCGATTAAAAACCTGACGGTATTTCTTTTTATTCTCAGCGAGCCATTCTGTTGAAGAATAGACTTTTACCTCTTTAAACTTAAACTTTTTCTGCAATCTCGAAATATCCTTTTCCTGCATATTTATTAGTTTATCGACCGTATTTCAATCTTTAATTCTCCCTATTTATTGACAATTTAAACTTAATTTTTTAAAAACAGGTATACTATAGCACCTAGATTTAAATAAATTTCTAATTCAACAAAGAGAATTTAATTATTGTATTAGTTACATCAAATCTGTATTTTGTCCTCTTTTATCATAAGATCTTGTGAATGCAATTAAATTTTCTACAAAGATTAAAGTCGGTTACCACTTTAATTTTCGATGTTGATGGTGTCTTAACTGATGGTAATTTCTTGCTATCTGAAGATAGAAATCACTTGAGATTTATGAATACCAAGGATGGTTATGCGCTTCAAAAAGCGGTGAGAAGAGGTTACCTGATTGTTATTCTGTCCGGCAACCGAAATGAAGGAGCTAGAGCCAGATTTGAATCTCTTGGCATTACAAATATTTATTTAGGACGGGATGATAAAGACGTGGTTGTAAAAGAAATCATTGCAGAGAATAGTTTAAATGCAGATCAGATACTTTATATGGGTGATGATATGCCTGATTTGAAAGCCATGAGATTGATTGGTCTTCCAATATGCCCCAGTGATGCTGCCATAGATGTTTTAGCATATTCTCATTATATTTCTCCCTATGGTGGAGGGAAAGGATGCGTGCGGGATATTCTGGAAAAACTTATGAAATTGAATAAGCAATGGTAGCATTGAGCAAGGTGAAATATTATATCAAGGTATTAAGACCCGGCAATTTACTGTTGATAATGGCTGCGCAATTCATTATCAAATGGTTGATTTTTGACCGGGTTTACTACGAATATGATATTGCCCCCACTTTTTCATTTTTTAATTTTTTCCTACTTTCAATCGTTACTCTTATAATTACAGGTGCCGGAAATTTAATCAATGACATCTTTGATTTAGAAACCGATGCTAATAACCCCGCCAAAAAACCTACAGTGGGAATATACATATCCGTTTCAGATGCATGGAAATATTACGCCTCACTTCTTATTCTTGGAGCTGCTATTTCAGTATATTTAGCTTATAAATTAGATTTTTGGAACTTTCTATATATCTATCCTTTAGCGCACTTGATACTTTTCATATACAGCAGGTATTTAAAAATGACACCCTTACTGGGAAATTTTGTCGTTGCAATCTTTATAGGCGCTTCATGTCTTGTTCTATGGCTGGCTGAATACAGATCCTATTTACTATTAATGGAGATAGCACCCAATTTAGCCACTGTACAAGCACAGCTTATTATTGGCTTTTCCTGCTTGGCGTATGTCATCAATTTTACTCGTGAAATAGTGAAAGATATGGAGGATTATGATGCCGACAAAAGTTCGAATCTTCCTACCACCGCTGTGTATTTCGGTCTTCCACTTTGCAGAAAAATAGCGACACTATGGCTGATTGGTACCTTTTCGTTTTTATGGTTTTGGCAATATGTTATTTCTCCTGATGTAGGTCATATCGCTTTTTGGTTCTTTCAATTGGTATTTATTCCCGCTTTCGCAGTGATAATGATACTATTCCTGTTGAAAAATGATTCGCGCAACTACGGACGCGTTTCTTCCAGTTTGAAATATTTACAGCTTTTAGGATTAATTTATGTAGGACTTACGAATTTTTAAGTGGCATATCGTATCTGAAATACTTTTTTTCCACCCAAAAAGTACCAAATGGGATTAATGAGGCTGCCAAAGATATTAAAGTTGTTTTCATCTGCCACTTATCCCTCACTGCTAATATAAGAACTAAACTTACGTAAAGCATAAAAAACACCCCGTGCAACATCCCAACCACATAATTAGGACCTGCAATGTCCATCCCATATTTCAAAGGCATGGTAAGCGCTAAAAGCAAATAAGTCACTCCTTCTATCCATGCTGTAATCCTTAATGTTCCTAATAAACTTGTCATATCAATTTCTAAATTTCAGGCTCAAAAATAAGACGCTTTCGCCACATTTCCTTCTAATTGATGGAAAATGACTTCGATTTTACACTATCTCCCCTTGAACATTTAACTTAGCAGCTGCAAATATTATAAGTAAAAAGTCCATTTAGATGTATAAAATTATTCTTGCTTCTCAATCCCCCCGCCGAGCTGAACTCCTGTCGATGCTGTGTTGCGAATTCACCAAAATATCCTTAGACGTCAATGAAGTTTGGCCTGACAATCTGCCTTCAAAAGATGTCGCTTTTCATTTGGCTCGACTTAAATCAGATGCTTATCATTCCCGTCTTAAGAGGAACGAACTTCTTATTACTGCTGATTCAGTCGTTATCAGTAATGACAAAATCTTAGGAAAACCGGAAACTGAAGAGCAAGCCCGAGAGTATCTTAGAATGCTCTCCGATTCTGCTCATTTGGTTATAACTGCAGTTTGCTTAAGCACCACTAAAAAAACAATCACTTTTGATGAAACAGCGGAAGTTACATTCGCTCCTATTTCAGACAAGGAGATTGATTATTACATCAAAAACTTTAATCCTTTCGACAAAGCCGGAGCCTACGGCATCCAGGAATGGCTGGGGATGACGAAAGCCCTCTCTATCACCGGAACATATACCAACATCATGGGTTTGCCCACTGCAGCACTTTATAGGCAACTTGTAGTACACTTCCCTGAATATTTGAAGTAATATTGGTTGTTTAAAATAATGGTTATTTGAATGATTAATTGTTCCTATTCTGCTGGCGCAGGTTTGTAACCTGTGCCTATTATGTTAATGGTCTCACTCCCAACCATTCAGTCTTATCATCATATCAGCTGTTTTCAGCTAGAGCTGGTTTGCGACCTGTGCTTTGCCTAATTTTGTTTTTGATAATTAAACATTTATAAACTTCTATAGGCGCAGATTTGCAAACTTTGTCCTCTAATAACCTCATCTCGGAAAATTCAAAAAACTAAAGGAGGCTTTTTACATCCTCCTTTAATAAAAATCCATTTTTTATCCTTCCAATAATCCCTCCGGATATTTCTTTTCTGCATGCAGCTTCTTAAACGCATCCTCCACCATCGTCCTGTCCTCCTTGTACGTCACACCATACCACTTATCCTCCGAAGTCAGTACCTTACATACACTGTCATGCTCATTTATCATCTCATCTACCAGTGTTGGAATATAATACTCCGCACTCTCTGACTTTTTATTTTCTTCCATAAAACTATGCAGGGATTTATCCAAATACTTAAAGATACTCGGATGAAAACCCCAAAAATTCATAGAAACAATGCTCTCCCCGCTCAATTCCTGCTCGCCTGAACCACTTGGATAAGAAATTTTACCCTCTTTTCTGGAAATCTTTGTACACTCTTTTACTCCGGTTAGATTGCTTTCACTATCAACAGAACAAACTCCTCTGTTCACATCTCCATAATCTGATAATGTATTGTTTAAAACATAGCCCACCATTCCCATAACTTTCTCGGAAACTTCGGAATTCAAAAATTTATAAATAGTTCTGAATGCAGATTGTCCGTAATAATCATCAGCATTTATTATTGCAAAAGGCTCATCTACAGCCTCTCTAGCCACTAACATGGCATGTCCCGTTCCCCAAGGTTTTGTTCTTTCTACCATTCCTTCAATTCCCTTGACCTCAGGATTTACTTCCTGAAAAACATATTCAACTTCGACCTTTCCGGCTAATTTAGCATCAAAAATTCGGCGAAAATCCTCCTCAAATGACTTGCGTATTATAAAAACAACCTTATTGAACCCCGCTTGAATCGCATCGTACAATGAATGATCTATAATAGTTTCACCATTAGGACCAATTTCATCTATTTGTTTTAGCCCTCCATATCTACTTCCCATTCCTGCAGCAAGAATGACTAAACTTGTTTTATTTGACATGATAAAGTTTTATAAATTTAAAAATAAGAGATTAATGGCTGTACGTCCACTCCTCCCCATTATGACGAATTACTACTTCTGCCCTGTCGGATGATTCTACTTTCCCTATCACCCGGGCTTCGATTCCCATAGAACGGGAAATGCTAATAAGTTGTTCGGCAGTTGCCGCATCAGTATACGCTTCTAATCTGATTCCCATATTGAAAACCTCATACATTTCTTTTATTCCGGCACCTGATTCTTCTCTAATTAATTTGAATAATGGCGGCGCTTCCGGAAGATTATCCTTCACTATTTTACAATCATGAATGAATTTAATCACCTTTGAATGCCCTCCTCCGGAATTGTGAATTAATCCGTTAATTGCTTCTTTATGACTGTCAAGTATTGCTTTAATTAAAGGCATATATGTCCTGGTTGGTGAAAGTATTAGCTTACCAATTGTTGTTTCTATATTACCTATTTGAATCTTTTCTGTTAATTCTTTGCTACCCGCATATATAAATTCAGCATCTGTATTTGGATCGAAACTTTCAGGATACAGTTTTGCATATTTCTTGGACAAGACATCATGTCGCGCTGAAGTCAAACCATTTGATCCCATACCACCATTATATTCAGTCTCCCAAGCAGCCTGCCCGTCACTTGCAAATCCCACAATAACATCCCCTGGCTGAATCTTAATATCCACCACAGATTCTCTGGGAATTCGGCAAAAAGTAGTAAATCCTATATCAGCAGTCCTGACAATATCCCCTACATCAGCTGTCTCTCCACCAGTTAGATGCATATTGATACCATAAGGCCTCATTGATTCTATAAACTCTCCACTGGCGTTGATAATAGTGGACAAAACCTCCGCCGGTATCAAATGCTTATTCCTACCCACCGTTGAAGAAAGTAAAATATTGTCTATACATCCCACACAGGCCATATCATCAACATTCATTACGATAGCATCTTGAACCACACCCTTCCATACACTCAAATCCCCCGTCTCCTTCCAATACATATAGGCCAAACTCGTTTTAGTCCCTGCTGTGTCCGCATGCATCACATTGCAATATTTTTCATCCCCGGCGACAACGTCCGGCATTACCTTGCAAAAAGCATTTGGAAATAATCCTTTATCTAGTTTTTTTATAGCCTTATGAACCTCACTTTTCGAAGCTGACACCCCCCTTTTCTCATATAAATTTGACATGTTGCGAATTTTGCCTCAAAGGTAAGTAATTATGTTAATTTTTCCCGCACGCATATCCTGATTATGATTTCCAGTCAATTTCAAACTAATAATAATTCAGAGCTAAACCTGGTCTAAAGTTGAAACTTGGCATAAATCAGCATTAGACCACCAACTTCCTCGATAGATGAACTACCAAAAGCTTTTATAGAATTTGCTCGCTAAACCCAACCGAAATGACCTCGGATGAGGTCGAACAAATTCAAGTTTTACCTAAAAACTACATTATCTATTTCCAAATAGGAGCTAGAAAATATAAAAAACCAAACTAAATATTTGTGGTTTTTTACCTAAAATACACATTAAGGAGTTGAACACCATTTAAAATCGAATTTTATCTCTAATTATTAATATTTAGCAAGTTTCGGGTTGTTTCATCACTAACATTCCCCTAATTTTACAAGCAAATAAAATTTATGGAAAGCCAAAACCAATTAAATTATAACCGCATAGCACAAGCTATAAACTACATTCTTGAAAATTTTAAAAGCCAACCCTCTCTTGATGATATAGCCCGCGAACTTAATCTCAGCCCATTTCACTTTCAAAGACTTTTTACAGAATGGGCCGGTACTTCACCTAAAAACTTCCTACAATACATCAGCCTTGAATATGCTAAAAAGCAATTGAAAGATTCTCAAAAATCTCTATTTATCACCTCGGAAAACACAGGGCTTTCAAGCACAGGCAGACTTCACGACCTTTTCGTCAAAATTGAAGGTATGACTCCCGGAGAATATAAAAACGGTGGGCAAAATTTGAGCATAAATTACACCTTTGAAGACACCCATTTTGGCAAAATATTAATTACTTCCACGATAAAAGGCATATGCCACCTTATGTTTGTAGAAGATGAAGAAGCTTCCCTCGAATACCTGAAAAGCAAATATCCCAACGCCATGTACTATAATCAAACAGATGAACATCAGCAAAATGCGCTGCTCTTTTTCAACAATGAAGAAAAAGACTTCGCGCAAATTCGATTGCATTTAAAAGGAACAAATTTTCAGTTAAAAGTCTGGGAAAGTCTCCTCAAAATCCCCGAAGGTCGTCTAAGCACATACGGAACAATTTCTCGGCATATTCAGCAACCCACCTCAGCTCGAGCAGTGGGCACAGCTATAGGATCCAACCCTGTCGCCTTCCTAATCCCCTGCCATCGAGTAATCCAATCATCAGGATTATTGGGAGGGTATATGTGGGGTAACACCAGAAAAACTGCTCTCATTGGTTGGGAAGCAGCACGAATACAATAATTTAATCACTTTTCGTTTTTCTAAATATGGATTTATTTGATACGACTCCCGGCTCTGAAAAAAACCTCCTCCCGCTAGATGGAACAGTTAATTACTACGGGAGAGTGATGAGCCCGGGCCAAGCAAATGACTTTTTTAACAAATTGTTGGAAAATCTAGCCTGGCAAAACGACGAAGCCATCATTTTCGGAAAACTTATTATTACCAAACGTAAAGTTGCCTGGTATGGTGACAAAAAATTTGAATACTCCTACTCCAACAGAACGAAAACAGCCCTCCCCTGGACTCCGGAGCTGTTGGAATTAAAAAGTATTATCGAAAGTAGAACCGGTGAAACCTTCAATTCCTGCCTCATCAACCTCTACCACAATGGCTCCGAAGGAATGGCTTGGCACAGCGATGCAGAAAAAGACTTGAAAAAAAATGGCGCTATAGCCTCCCTCAGCTTTGGCGCAGAACGAAAATTTGCTTTCAAACATAAAAAAACCAAAGAAACCATCTCGCTAGTCCTCGAAAATGGCAGTTTGCTCATCATGAAGGGCAGCACTCAGACCCATTGGCTGCACAGATTGCCCCCCACTAAGATTCACCACCGAGAACGCATCAATTTAACATTTAGGACTATAGAAGAGGATATATAAAATATAGATTAATAGAAGTTAGTCGTAGTAAGAATTCGAAATGAGGACATTGAGTAGAAGTAAGGTCACTGAACGAGTTGAAGTGAGGTCACTGTACGAAACGAGGTCGTTCAGCGGAATCGAAACGAGGTCACTGAGCGATGAGTCGAAACGCCGACTTACGACTAATTATTAAGGTCGTTGAGCGTCGAAACGCCGACTGGAGAACTAAAATTTAAGGTCGTTGAGCGAAGTCGAAACGCCGACTATCCGACTTACGACTTACGACTAAATGACTTACGACTATTTCACTTACGACTCCTTTAATTTTAAGTTAATATCCACCCTTTTCCAAGAACAATAATCCCAAATTCCCTACCTTCACTATTCTTCCAAAAACACCTTACTATGAACTATATTTTTAGACTTTCTATTCTTCTATTTCTCATTCAATCCTCACTACCCTCAGCAAATGCCTGGGGACCCATCGGTCACTATACCATCGGTAAAATAGCTGAAGACCAAATGGACAAGAAAACAGTTAAGAAAATAGAAACTATCCTTAATTACAAATCCATTTCCGGCGTTGGGGTCTGGATGGATCAAATCAGATCCGACAGTTCTTATAAACATACCTATACCTGGCATTGGGTTACCACCGCTGACGGGAACTACGACCCCGCTATACAAGAAGAAAGTGGTGATGCTTTTGAGGCCTACCATCGAATCAAAGCACAGCTTATAAAAGGTGGCTTATCGATCGATGAAGAAAGAGACCTGCTTCGCATGTTTATCCACATTGTCGCTGACCTGCATCAGCCATTTCATGTTGGAAAGCCCGGAGATAGAGGCGGAAATGATGTTTCAGTCAGATTTTTTAGCAAAGAAACCAATATCCATGCTGTATGGGATTCCGACCTCATCGAAAACAAAAAAATGAGCTATACGGAAATTGCAGCCGAACTACAAAAAAGAATCACTCCCGAACTTGCCAATAAATATACCTCCGCCTCTGCTTCCGATTGGTTAAAGGAGGCATTTCTCATGAGAGACGACATGTATGATATTCCTGAAAACAAGCGAGTAGGCTACGAATATATATACAAACATTACCACCATGTTGAAGAGCGACTCCTTGCCGCCGGTCTACGCTTAGCGTATGAATTGGAAGAGATATATGGAAAATAACAGCATTATATTTCACCATCCCACAGCTAGCAGCTAGAGGCTAGAAGCTCGGGGCTAGAGGCTAAAATTCCACTAAAAACAGCTAAAAGCTCGCAGCTCAAGGCTAGAGGCTAACTAATCAAAACAAAGCCAAATACCCGAAATGTATCTTTCCATTCCTAAAATCCGGCCCGGCCTCACGCGTCCCTCCTAAACCATAAGAAATAGAAAAAATACCGACCTTGGTCTCCGCATTTATCCCCGCGCCGAAGCCATAAGCCTGTACAGTTCCCACTCCGCTTGCTGTAGTAAGCAAAGCGTAATCCCCAAAGGCAAATAAATTAGAATTCCTACCCGTAATCAATCGAAATTCACCCGTCGTAATATTGAATTTATCTGAAAAATACACATCTTCATCAAAGCCTCTTAAAGTATAGATACCGCCTACCCTGAAAAGCTCATTTTGTAAAAGTAAATTATCCTGTCCCAGAGTGTTGAATACGTCCGCAAGCTGTATTCCCGTCCTGTTTCTCAACAGAAATGTCGAAACCCTCCCTATCGGAAAATATCCTGACAACTCTAGCTCTGCATTCAATTTTAATATACTTTCCGGCATTTCATCGTATAAGGCGCCCGCATCAAATCCCTCCGCTTCAATATCAAGAATGATGGGATTCCTGATGATTCTCCTGTTTCCGATCCCCACCTTCCCATCCACCACCCAGCCCGAGCGCGGATTGAATCGATAATCCAAATCCTCCAAATGCACTCCTATTCCATATTGCCTGAATACAAAGTCTAGATTTGTAGGCAGCATCCCGGAATTAATTAATTGGTTTTCATTGATTGTCAATATATTAGATGCATTTGATTCATAATACACTCGAAGGTTATTAACACCTCTAAACAAGTAACTCAATGCCATTGAAAACTTTAAATCCGAGAAACTTGAATCCCTTCGAAACAGTTCGAATTCACTCTCTATACCGAATGGAAGATTTAAAATATAAGGATAAATAGCATTGACTTTCAACTCCTGAGACGTATTTCCCGGACTTCGATAATGAATTGCAAAAAACTCACCACGCTTCAATTGGTTATACATTTCAATATTCATGTTCCCCGTCAAAGTAAACGTCTGAATACCGGTGGAAAGATCAGTCTGCGGCAATAATCCCAGCAACACATCGAAGGAACTCGCATTTCTCTCATCTATAAAAAGATCCAAGACACCCTGATTATCCTCAAAGTATACACTGGATTTCGGACTGACATTCAAATACGGCAGCTCATCCAAAGCTCTGTATGCCCCCTCGATTATTTCAGAGTCAAAGACCCCATCCTTCTTAATCCCCAAATATGATTTCACAAAGCCCGGACTCACCGGAGACTCCTCATTCAATACCACTTTATTGAGATAAATCAAAGTATTTTTCTTCAAATTGACACCAAGATTGACCCTTGCTCCCTCCAAGTCCTCTATTTCGAAATCAACTTCAGCGAAAGGATAACCCTCTCGAGAAGCATTCTTAAGCAAATCATTTTTTAAACCGGTTAAACTCCTTTCATTGAAAGCACCACCGGCTTTTCTCTTTCTTTTTCCTCTAAAATCCAGCGCCTCTTCATTAAAAGTGATTTTTTCAATCGAATACTTTTTTCCCAAAAATGCTTGAATGTGGACACTATCCTCTGAAAATCTGATTGAATCTACAGAAAACTCAATATATCCACGATCAAAATAATCCACCTGAACCTCACTAATCCACTCCATGATAGCTACACTATCCCCCTGCCCTTTGAAAGAGACCTTTTCACTTACCATAGTCTCATCTGACCACTCCCAGTTTGAAAAATACGACTTTTCTTGCCCATCTACAGACAAGGCAAGGCCAAAAAGCAAAGCAAATAGGAGCAAAAAATTATTAAACATTTCCTTAATTAACCGAGTCCAATGATCTTTATTGTTAAAGTAAGCATTTTTTCAATTTTATAGCGTATTTGGGCGCGTCCCTGAGCCATTTTTAGTTATAAAAGTGATTATATACCTCTGAAGGCTCAGGGTCAGTAACCTCCGGGGTTCCGTCTTATTCCCCTGCGGTACATAAGACCTCCACTATCGCTCCACCCTCCGGCTACCTCGCGCGGGGAGTCTGCTCCGAGAAACTCTTTGCCCGCTAAAGACTATTTAACTAACTTTGCAATATAAAAAATAGTAACAAACAATTTAATAATGGCCGGCATTTATATCCACATTCCTTTTTGCAAACAAGCTTGCCATTATTGCAATTTTCATTTTTCGACTAACTTGAGTCGTATGAAGGATATGACTGAGGGGATTATTAAAGAAATAGAGCTGCGAGCACCAATGTGGGAAACCAAGAATATTGACACCATTTATTTTGGTGGTGGCACCCCCTCTATCCTTCCCATCGACCATATCGAAAATATACTGAAAGCTATTTACCGACATTTTAACATTAATTCTGAAGCCGAAATCACCCTCGAATCCAATCCTGACGACCTTCAAGGCGATAAATATGCCCAATTAAAAGCTTTAGGTGTTAATAGATTAAGCATTGGCATTCAATCATTTAATGAGTTCGATCTACAATGGATGAATAGGGCTCACAATGCCATTGAAGCAGAAGATTGTATCAACAAGGCAGTGCAGGGTGGCATCCGGGATTTTTCTGTGGATCTCATTTATGGACTTCCGCATCAATCCAATGATCAATGGCTTCAGAACCTAAATCGTATTCTTGATCTTCCGGTCAATCACCTCTCCTGCTACGCCCTTACTATAGAAGAGAAAACGGCACTGGCTCACATGGTCAAGACAGGCAAACGCAATCCCACAGATGATGAAGTTCAAAATCAACATTATTTGACTTTGCTTGATTGGGCTGATAGGAATCATTTTGAACCCTACGAAATTTCAAATTTTGCCAAAGAAAAAAACTATTCCAAGCATAATACCGCTTACTGGTTCGGAGAACAGTATCTCGGTCTGGGACCCGGAGCACATAGCTATGATGGTCACAGACGATATCTCAACATTGAAAACAACGCCCTTTATCTGTCTTTAATTGAAAAAAGTCAAATCCCTTACGAAATAGAAGAAATAGACGAAAAAACCGCTTTCAATGAGTTGATTATGACCCGCTTGAGAACCATGTGGGGCATTCCCGCAGCGCTTATTACTGCCACACCATTTGCCGACCAATTTCTAAGTGACATAAACCCTTATCTCCGCGATGGTCGGGTAGTATTCCATGAAAATGCTTACAAATTGACTCGTTCAGGCCTGCTGTGGGCGGATGGGATAGCCGCTGAATTGTTTGTGTTGTAGATTTTTCAATTAATTATTTGTTAAAACAATCTATTATGTAAATTTAATAAGTTTTTAAATATTATTTTAGCCAATATATTTTTCCCAACTAAAATAATGATGATGTATCAAATCTACCTTCCCATTCTAGCAATCCTGTTT
>CALCSX010000065.1 GCA_937894165.1 uncultured Saprospiraceae bacterium
GCGACATCAAGAATCATCATAATTGTAAAACCTACTATAAAGCCCATGACAGCCAGGTCGGTATATTTATCGCGCTGGGTTTCAGGAATTACCTCTTCCACCACGACGAACACCATTGCGCCGGCTGCAAAAGCAAGTGCATAAGGCAATATTGGCTCAACATAGATCACTGCGATAGCTCCTATGACACCTGCCACCGGTTCCACGATAGCTGAAAGTTGACCATACATAAAACTTTTACGTCGGCTCACCCCGTGTCTTCTCAGTGGCATAGATACAGCCATTCCCTCAGGAAAATTTTGAATACCTATCCCTATCGCCAATGCTATTGCACTTAAAAGCATGGGATCTCCCTGACCTCCTATAGCTACTCCGAAGAGAATACCGACAGCCAAGCCTTCAGGAATATTGTGCAAAGTTATAGCCAAAAGTAATAAGGTGCTCTTATGCCAGGCTGTTTTCATCCCTTCACTCTCATCATTGTTAAAATTAATATGGAGGTGAGGAGTAAACTTATCAAGCAGAAAAATAAATAATGCTCCTCCAACAAATCCAACGGCTGCCGGCATCCACGGCATATTTGGATATGTCTCACCGGCAAGATTTATACTCGGTTGTAGTAAAGACCAAAAACTGGCAGCAATCATCACACCCCCGGTAAAGCCAAGCATGGTATCAAATACACCACGGTGAATTTTTTTGAAAAAGAACACTGTCGAAGCTCCCAATGCAGTCATCAACCAGGTGAAGGTTGTTGCGACTAAAGCCCCATATACCGGTCCGATCTTATTGAAAAATGCAAGTAAGCTATCTATCATATTTTCAATTATTTATAATTTAATCAAAGGTAAAACTGAGGTATGTACAAAGATGTATTATTAGGGCAAGAAAATTAATAACAACAATAAATAAATATTTTTAATAATTATTCGGGCTGAGGAATATATCCATTGTCTCCGGGCACTTTCGGGAATTCATGATTTCTCCATTTTTCTTTGGCTTTATCAATCAATTCTTGAGAAGTGGCAACATAATTCCATTCAATAAGTCTTTCCTCTTCAAATGGCTCCCCTCCGAAAACGTAAACGGTGCTATTTGCTCCCATCTTGAAGGAACAGAGGTCATCTGCAACTGAAACTAATAATTGTTTGGTTTGAAACTGAGTGCCCTCGCATTCAAGGCTTCCCTCAAGAAGATATAAGGCTTTTTCTCCAAATAATTTATTGCTAAGATCTATTTCTGCTGCTGCCTCAGTCTTAATTTCGATAAAATATAGCGGGCTGTAAACAGGGATAGGGGATTTTTGACCCATCACTTCCCCTGCAATTAATTTGAATTCAACCCCTTTTTCCGACCATGTGGGCAAATCTTCTACATCAGCGTGATGAAAAGATGGTTCGATTTCTTCCAAATGTTTAGGTAATGCCACCCAAATTTGGAAGCCGTGAAATTCTTTCTTCCTACCGCGCAATCTATCCGGAGTCCTCTCTGAATGAGCTATCCCTTTACCTGCTGTCATCCAATTGACTTGTCCGGGTTTGATTTCTATATTTGTTCCCAGACTGTCACGATGAACCACCACTCCTTTGAAAAGGTAGGTCAGCGTTGACAAACCAATGTGTGGATGAGGAGCAATATCAAAATTTTCATCCTCGCCCATCTGTACGGGTCCCATATGATCCAAAAAAGCAAAAGGTCCCACCATTCTTTTTTTGCGAAAGGGCAAAAGTCTTCCGACAAGGAAATTTCCTATTTGTCTTGGTCTTTCTTCAATAATGAGATCAATATTGGACATTTGATTAAATTTTTGAACTATTAATTACTAACAATTTTATCCGACTCATTTCTTCTATTGAATAATTTATTCCGCCCATCCCTAAGCCTGACTCGTCTCTCCCGCCGAATGGCATCCAGTCGGCTCGAAAAGCTGTATGATCATTCACCATGACAGCAGTAGCATTTAGCTGTTTAAAAGCATCCATGGCAATGTCTATATTTTCAGAAAATACAGCTGCCTGAAAATGTAATTCTAATTCATTTGCCTTTTGATAGGCTTGCTCTATTTTTTCGTAAGAATATATACAGATAACAGGCCCGAAAATTTCCTCTCGAGACACTTTGTCTTCGGGAGAGGGATTTAACAAAATAGTAGGTTCGAAGCAATTGTTTTCCAGTCTTTGGCCTCCCAAAATCAGTTCAGCACCATTTTCGAT
>CALCSX010000066.1 GCA_937894165.1 uncultured Saprospiraceae bacterium
GCACCAAATTGCTTGATATTCTCCGAATTGGTCATAATAGGCTCCAGCACATTCTGCTCACTCTTCATATAATCCACAATCTTGTGCGGTGGGCCTCGGCGGCTAGGATAATCCCTATCCCACTCCTGCTCCGCTAGAAACTGCAAGAAGGTATTCAATCCTTCATCCATCCAGGTCCATTGTCTCTCGTCAGAATTGACTATCATAGGAAAATAATTATGACCCACTTCATGAATGATGACTGAGATCATACCATATTTTATCGCATCACTATAGGTTCCATCAGCTGCCGGGCGACCATAGTTGAAACAAATCATAGGATACTCCATTCCATTCGCAGCTTCTACGGATATAGCTACCGGATATGGATAATCAAATGTTCTAGCTGAATAGGAATGTAAAGTGTGCGCAACAGCCCTAGTTGAATATTGCTCCCAAAGTGGATTTCCCTCTTTAGGATAATAGGACATCGCCATCACATCCTTCCCCCCTTGCTTTACTGCCATTGCATCCCAAATTAATTTTCTGGAAGAAGTCCATGCAAAATCTCTGACATTCTCGGCGTGATAAACCCAAGTCTTCCTAGCTGTGGATTTTTGCTTTTCTAGCTCTACAACTTCATCTTGAGTTCTGATGATAACCGGGATATCGTAACTTTTTTTGGCTTGATTCCATCTTTGCATTTCAGTTGTTGAAAGAACTTGGTCCGGATTTTGTAATACTCCTGTTGCTGCAACCATGTGATCAGCCGGAGCAGTAATTTTTACTTTATAATTTCCGAAAACCAAAGCAAATTCACCCCTGCCCGCAAACTGCTTATTCTGCCAGCCCTCAAAATCTGAATAAACCGCCATTCGAGGAAACCATTCTGCCAATGTGTATAAATAATTACCATCCTCTTCAAAATACTCAAAACCGGGTCTTCCACCGATAAAACTCATCCTATCGTGCATATTAAAGCTCCATTTGATAGAGAATTCAAACTTCTCCCCCGGCTTCAACGGCGCAGATAAATCCAAGCGCATCATTGTTTGATTCAAAGTAGCAGGAATATCTGCCCCTTTTTTGTCTTTGACATAATGGATTTTTACGTCTAGGTCCAAATCATGCCACATGATCTCCTCAACATCTCTGAGAGTCATCTTTTCTTTAATAGAATTCGTAGCTATTTTAGGAGTATGAGAATCCTTTGACCTTTGATTGTGATCTAGTTGAATCCATAGATAATTCAATGGGTCGGGAGAATTGTTGCAATAAGTTACCTTTTCCATACCAGATATGGATTGATCTTCGTCATTCAACTCTACTTCAATATCGTAGTCCGCCCTTTGTTGCCAATATTGATGTCCGGGTGCTCCTGAAGCTGTGCGGTAGACATTGGGCGACCTCAACATAGGTCCCAGTTGCTCGAATTTGTTCGCGTGATTCCTTTTGGATTCATTTTGCGAAAACCCGAAATCAGAAAATAAAACACTAAAAATTAAAAGAAATAATACTCTAAAAAACATATTTAAATTTTCATTCTACCAAAAAATCTTTTCCAACATTAGCATAAAAGCCATCCCCAGCACTGTTGCAGAAATAACTAAAGTCCAATCTCTTTTAGACACTTTAAATAAATTGATCAATATTGCTCCGGCTATCATAAATACAGCCACAATGATTAGTTGACCAATCTCCAATCCAATATTGAACGCCAATAAAGGCTGAAATATTGAGGTTTCTTTGCCAAGCAATGATCTTAAGAAACTCGAAAAACCCAATCCGTGTATCAATCCAAAAAACAAAGCAAAGAAATAGTTCAAATCAACACCTTTATTGACAGGTTTGGGTTTGATAATATTGGCTACAGCGGTAATCATTATCGTAACCGGAATCAAGAATTCGATTATTTCCGGACGAAATATGATGATATTCATGGTGGCCAAAGCCAATGTGACAGAGTGTCCTATTGTGAATGCAGTTACTAAAATCAATATTCTTTTCCAATCCTTATACAGATACAATGCACATAATGCTACAACAAATAGGATATGGTCAAAGCCTTGCAAATCAAGAATATGCTCAAGTCCTAATTTTAAATACAATTCAAATTGTCCCATAAAAATGTTAAATCAGCTAGCAATATATGGACTATATTATTAGTTCGATAATTATCAGATTCAAAAAAATCTAGTTTTTTGTCTAATGAAGTCTAAATCCTATATTTTTACCATCATTTTTATTCCGAAAAAACTTTTTAATTGCAGATAATCTATTTTTTCTATTTATCTCTCATCATGACTTCAATGGAACATCCATTTTATGTCAGCATTACGGATATTAGGTACAACCAAGCAGACGCGCAGATAGAATTATCGCAAAAGGTATTTTGGGATGATCTGGAGATTGAGTTGACTGAGGTTTACAAAAGACCAGTCAATGTCCTGAAGCCGAGCTCTAAGAAAGAGCTAAATGAAATGCTGGGGCAGTATTTTTTATCTTCTAACGAAGTGATCATCAACGGAAACAAAATCAATTTAGAGTATATTGGCTATGAGGTGGAGGAGGATGCTGTGTGGGTCTATCTGGAGGGCATGAATGTAGATGAGCCAAAGACGGTTAAAATTAAAAATACAGTATTATTTGGATCTTTTAAATCCCAGCAGAATATTGTCAATTTCTATGTGGGATCTAAGCCGAGGAGTGTGATTACCAAGCGGGGGAAGGAAAGTGGAGAGTTGAGGTTTTGAAAATATTTTCCAAAACCTCAACTCTCAATAAAATTGCTTTAAATAACTAGACTAAATTTTTATAATTTTTCCCACTTTTATTGTATCTCCGGACAAAATTCTGAGGAAGTAAGTCCCCGGCATGTAACCTGAAATATCAATTTGATTATTATTCATTAAACCATTTTGCATCAAACGACCTTCCATACTCCAGAGTTGATACTCCTTTCCTAACTCTTCTTCAGAAACCTGAAAAGAATTGATGACAGGATTAGGAAAAATCTTCAATTCATGGATTGGTGCATTTACAGACTTTGTAGAACTTACAATATCTAAATCTTCACTTGATATCTTCATCCATAAATGCCATCCAATGAAACGCACATAAAATTCTCCGAAATTGTCCCAATAGTCCTGGGTCGCCTGAATAAATAAATCACCTTCTTCTGAATATTCAGAATATGCTGAACAAATTTCAGTTTCCTCATTGATATAATCCATCCTTTTTACCAGATGATATTCATTATTGTCCAATGCTTGCAGCACGACTAAACTTTCTTTATTATGATTCGCAATTAATAAAAGAGTGCCATCACTCTTCGATGCAAAAGAAATATCTCTTAAGCTCCCTCCTTCAAAATCGGAAGGAAGTATCTTTTGAACAATTCCATCATAAGAAACTACTACAATATAATACTTTCCACTTAGTCTATAATCTTCTTTATCGAGCACATACAAATAGATAAAGTTTTTATCAATCTTCGTAATGATCATAGAATTAAAATAAAATGGAATTTGAGTGCTTAGACTAGATTGAAGCTGAATATTCATATCTCGATCATAAATTCTTAGATTTACGTGATCAGGTAGGAATTCTTCATATTCCTTTAGTAATACAAGATGGACTAATGTGTCCCTATTTAGACGTTTAAAAATTCCCTGAACTTGTGTGTAGTTCTGAAATAGAATGAAAGTGTCAATGTCATGGATTTGGGCGCGATATTGACCAATAAATTCAGCTTGAGCATTAAAAGTAACATTTTCAATAATATTTGAAAATTCTGCATTTGGCTCTCTTAGCACCTTTATAAAGCTGTATTGTCCCTCTTCTTCTTTATAAAGGGTAAAATTGTCATTGAAATCATCAGGAGAATGAATAATCGAATTTTCACTATAAATACTTACATTCGAAAAAATATGATCACCTGATTCTGTTGAAAATTCCCTTACTACTATCGTGGATGTATCTCCTCCATCTCTATACCAACCAGCAACCCAATCATCGACTAATTCTCTTTCCATTGCAGTTTTAAATCTTCTATGGCCAACTATTTCCAAATTCCCTTTTTCATTAATTAATATTTGATCATATACTTCTTGAAGATCTGTTTGATTAACGTCCAAGCGAGAAGTCCATAGTAAAGCACCGCTATTTTTATCTAACTTTTCTATAAGAATTCCGGCATAATCTTGTATATAGAATGAATCTTGGTAAAGATTTCTCATATGATATAAAGAATATATAGAATTTTTATCATCTACATATAATGGATGATTTCTTTTGATCAAATGAGAAGCACCATCATAATTAATTCCATCAAATACCAAAGAATCTACAGTAATATGCATCCAGTCGGGTGCATCTCCATCAAATTCCATTGGAGTCATAGGAGACACTTGTGCATTTAGGAATATAGCAGAGAGTAGCACTATAAGAAATAGGCAATTCTTAATAAAAAACATCATTTTTAGAATTTTAAATTAATTAATTCTTCTATCTCCACAGCTTAGTAGACACTCATGAAAAGGAGCACCCGGGGCACATGGATTAGGAATAAATTCTTCACAATCGCTTAGTTGGGTAAATACAGGTGTTGTGCTGGATATATTCCCATTACTTAATCTGCAATGAGATGAAGTTCTAGAACAACATCCATCGGTTGCACAATCTGCCTTAAAATAAATTGGAGGATTTCCCGGTGTAGAACTGTGAGGATAATATTCACACATAGTAACACATGCTGCTGAATAGAAAAATGATTGTACAAATGATTCGGATTCACAATCAAATTGACCAGGTCTTTCATTAAGAACTTTATTTACTACATTTTTTATAACTTCTTGATCAATATCATTTTGATAATTTGCAAATAATTGTGTGTATTGACTGGCAGGTAAAGTGCTTAAATTGTCCCACCAATCGAAGCAGTCTTGAGACAAAGGCATTGTAAGTACTTCTACACCTCTGGTTATCAAGATAGAAACTTGACCAGTAGAAGGGTCCGTACATGTTATGTATTGTATTGGCACAGTCATTTCGCAACCATAGGGTTGAACTGTAATTATTTCATAGTAGGAAGTTATTGAGTTACATCCAGTAAAACCGGCTGTTGTCAAACAAGGAGATAGAAGAGATTCCTGCATATCTTCAGAAATCACAAAATCTTGCAATTCTTTAGATTCTAAATCTAAAGTTGTATCAGCATTTTGTAAATTGTCTGACTCCTTGTCGCAAGAAGTAAACGTGAAAATTGATCCCGCAATTAACATCAAAAAGAGGACAAACCTAGGTGTTGTGTTGTGTTGTGTTGTGTTGTGTTGTGTTGTGTTGTGTTTCATAATTATGTTTTCAAAGGATGAAGGTGTAAATTACATAAATGAGATTCAAATACCAAATTTTATGTCAAATAAATTAAAAATTAAAAAATTCTTGTAGTCACATTAGTTCTTGATTGTGTGATTTTTTTAGTGCTCCTTAAAATTATTCTATTTTTTTAATAAATTTTACAATTCTGTGATCCAAGCGCATATTTCTACACGTTTAGTAAGAAATATGAAACCAATGCAAAAGAGTACAGTAAAAATTATCAAGAAGGTA
>CALCSX010000067.1 GCA_937894165.1 uncultured Saprospiraceae bacterium
ATTGTTGTAAATTTGCAATTAGTATCCTACAGAATATCAGCAGAATACTGAAATAAATATAATCATTTTATATTAGTTGAATATTTAATTGAATTATATTGATATTCTCTATTTTTTATGTACCTTTACATATACTTTTTAAATTAACTTCTAAATTGAGTGTTCATGGATCTTCCGTTAAACAGAGATGAATATAATTCAGTAAGGAAAAGCTTTTTCAACATCTTCGCTTTATTTATAAATACTGAGTCTATCAGTAGTCAGATGATGGATTGCATCTTTAAGTGGGGAATACAATTAGGGATTAGCAGAGATGAATTACATTTTATAATGAATAAACCTGAGGCTATCCAATTTGTGGAGCCTGAAAACCAAATTGAAGCAATAGAGCATGTTTATGATATAGTTTATATGATCTATCTTGACGGCATAGTTGAAGATATTGAATTAGAAGTAACTATGAAATATGCGGAAAAGCTAGGTTTTAAACCACACATTGTCGGGGATTTGCTGAAAGCTATTGTTACGGCTCCACATGATGGTATTGATAAGACGCAGGTGAGAAAAGAGTTGAGCAGCTTATTGGAATCCAGCTTAAGCGTTTAACGGAAAGGGTTTCTCATAAAGAAATCACGCCTTCTATCTTATAAGCTTCTTCATAAATACGAATTATCTCGTTACTCGAGGGCATCATTACTTTTGCAGTTACGCTTATGTAGTTTCCGTTTTTAGACAATTTCATCGTCACTTCGTTGGACGGAAACAGTGCTGCTACCTCGGATTCTTTTCCTTTATTAACAATAAATTTGAACATATACAGATTCGGAAAATCCGTTTGATCCAATTGCTCCTTAAGCGATGCTAAATCCAACTTCTTGTTCATAGTCACCAAATTTAGGGCTTAAATATGAGAGATAAAAAAAATCCCATCCTCGAATGAGAATGGGATCAAACTTGTGCGCCGGCTCTTAGAAGAACTTGTATCGGTAATCTTTCACTTCCGCAAGTTCTTCCAACGCCATCATCACCATAAAGGAAGCTCTTTGGGAAGAATTGGCAGTCAATTGATTCTGATACCTCGAGTAATCCCCGATTTCCGGAGCTGGTGTAATGCTATTTAGCTGGGCTACTATTACTCCTATTTCCTCCTGGATCGGCTTAGATACTGCTCCCGCCTGCCCTAAGCCGAAGATCGCACCCACGGCCCGTGGCGCATAACCTACCCCAGGCAATACGGTGGCACTCAGCTTTAGATCAGGTGTATTTCCTAGAGAAGCTACGTCGCCGAAGACATTCTTCATTTCTTCTAGCGTTGTCATTCCCTTAATTTTATCGGTGATGTACTGCGCTTTTTTCTCATTCCTCACCGCAGTCATTACCTGATCTTGTACATCTTTTAACTCGGCATAGCCCTCTTCCGTCTTGCCGGTTACAAGCGCAACGACATATGCTTCGTCCAGTTCAAAGATCTCAGAGACATCTCCCACACCAGCATCAGTAAATGCCCAACGAACCACCTCTCTAGCCCCCGTCAGGTTGTTGATATTTCTGGCATTGGGGGCAAGACCGTTGACAGTAATTACCCTGTAACCCTCTTTCTCAGCATTTGCC
>CALCSX010000068.1 GCA_937894165.1 uncultured Saprospiraceae bacterium
TGAATCTAGGGGGTAGTGGAGATTTCGACTATTCATGGTCCCCAATTGTGAATAATGAAAATTTTGCTGATAGCCTTGCTGTAGGGGAATATTTTATTACTGTTACAGATTCTAATGATCCTACTTGTTTCCAAGTGATTTCAGTTCAAATCGACTTAGATGACAACCTCGATATTTCAATTTTGCAAATTTCACCAAGTTTGGCTTTAGAAAATACAGGCACTATAGTGCTTGAGATTAATATAGGTAATGAGTTTTATTATGAGTTGATGAATCCGGGTGGAACTATTGAAACCGACACTATCTCGGGTAGTACTTTGGAATTTAATGAGTTAGGTGTTGGAATACATCAATTGATAATTGAAGAAATCTCCTCAGGTTGCAGAGATACCCTTGAATTCGAAATTGAACTTATATCCTCGATCTTCGAAAGTGAAATTAATGAAATTAATCAACTTCATGTATTTCCAAATCCTGTGAGCGATAAATTGTACTTTAAAGAAGATGTGATTGGGAATTTATTTCAGATTTATACTCTAGAAGGAAAAATCATACATTCTGATTTTTTACAAGAGAATCACCTTAATATGAAAAAACTTAATCTTGGAGTTTACATTTTAATTGTGGAATATGCTAAAGGGGTGCAAAAAATAGCAAAGGTTGTGAAAGTGGAGTAAATAAGTATTAAATATTTTTCTATTATTTATAAACTTGTTGAATGAAATCCCATATTTTCCAATTTTCCTTAACTATCTTGATAGCTATTTATTGTCAACCTATTAGAGGACAACAAATCTGTGGTGAAAATAATGGTCTGACTATTAATGAATGTTATGCGGGTTTTTCTGAGAAGGATATAATAAAAGGATGTGCACTTGGGACTGGTAAAATGATTTCCGATCCTATTAGTCCAATACCCTTATGCAATGATATGATGACAGTTTATAATAATCCCTCTTATTTTGTATTTGAGGCAAATGGACTTGATTATTTTAGTATAGAAGTAACTCCTATACAAGGAACTTGTAATACACTTGGTACAAATACGGGAGTTCAAAGTATATTATTAAATAGTATAGATTGTACTGGTCTAAATCCAATCTCTGATTGCATCGGTGAGTGCCAAGTTGAGCCTTTTATATTGACTACATATCACATTCCTGAAGCAGACGAAATAATAGTTTTAGTCGTCGATGGGTGTGCTGGTTCTATTTGTGATTTAAGTTTTAATGTGATTAGTGGTATGGAGTATGAAGCTATTCCTCCATCATCTGAAGAAATATCTGCAATGACGATAAATAATGAAGGTGAACTACAATGTGGAAATCTATTCTTAAGAGTTGAGCCTGCGATTGATGAATTATGTAATTATATTTGGTATTTTCCAAACGGGGAAAGTGAAATTACTAATACTGTTGAGATAACTGTAAATGTAAATGAATTCCCTAATGGTGAGATTTGTGTACAGGGTTTCAATGAAGATTGCTTTCCGGGTGTATTCTTTCCTGAGGATAAGACTATTTGTTATAATTTGCTAAAAGATACGATTTTAGCTATGGTTTATGCGGATCCTACCTCTTGTGGAAGAGATAACGGATTTGCATTTGTAGATAATGTTTTTGATCTACAATGGGAATATATATGGAGTAATGGTATTACCAGCGAAGTTAATCCTGATTTGGCCGCAGGCATGTATACTATCACAATTACGAATAGTAAAGGGTGCGAAGTAATTGATTCAGTTTTCATTGCTCCCAGTGATAGGATTAGTGCTGAAATTGAAATAGTTCAGCCTGATTGTGGTGAAAATAATGGAAGCATAAAAATTAATGCTTCCGGTGGTTTTAACAATAATTTAAATTTTAGTTGGTCCAATAACCCATGGTTAAATTCCGATAGTTTAACCTATTTATCACCCGGATTTTATAACGTTACCATAATAGATGAAAATGATTGGTCTTGTAGTATTGTTATTTCAAATATCGAGATTTTTGACGAGTTAGATGTGATTATTGACGAAGTAAGCCATTCAGATAAGTTTATTCCAAATGGTTCAATAACATTTTCAGTTGAGGATAATATTGATTTTCGATACATTCTAACCACTCCTAGCAACATTATAGAGGGTACCGGAAGTAATATTGATGGTCTTGGTCCGGGGAAATATTCTCTGGAGGTTATATCGCTTGAGGACGAAGATTGTAAATTCACTTATGAATTTGTCATTAAAGGTTTAAATAAAGCTATATCTTTTATCACTTTTAGGGATGATATTCACATTTTTCCAAATCCGGTTAACGATATATTATATATAGAACGAGTAGATTCCGATTGCACTTATGAAATATTTAGTGTGGCAGGTGAATTAATTCAAAGAGCGGTTTTGGTTGAAAACTTCATCGATCTCAATAACTTCGCTCAGGGAGTATATTTTGTTAGAATATACTTATTAAATGGAGAGCTAAGTACGAAGAAGGTTGTTAAAATGTAATCTATCTTTTTAATTTAAAAAATATCTCGAGGGTTTTCACTTCGTAAGGCATCCGCAGGGCCGATCTCGCAGAGTCGGGTCCGCAGGACGGAACCCCGCAGGTCGCCGACCCGAAGGGATACGCCCAAAGGAATAAGATATTTATTTTTTAATAATAGGTCGTATCATTTTTTGTTATAAGTTAAAGTGTTACCTTTGTATCCCGTATTAAAATGATTTCTATGTCTAAGTATATCTTTATTACGGGGGGTGTAACATCTTCGTTAGGAAAAGGAATTATTTCCGCATCTGTCGCCAAATTACTTCAAGCCAGAGGCTACACTGTCACCATTCAAAAGCTTGATCCTTATATCAATGTAGATCCGGGAACTTTGAATCCTTATGAACATGGGGAATGCTATGTTACTGAGGATGGCGCCGAGACAGATCTGGATCTCGGGCATTATGAAAGGTTCTTGAGTCAACCGACTTCACAAGCCAATAATACAACTACCGGTAGAATCTATCAAACGGTAATTACGAAAGAAAGAACCGGTGAATATTTGGGGAAAACTGTTCAGGTAATTCCTCATATTACTGATGAAATCAAGAGGAGGGTCAGACTGCTTGAATCCGAAAAATTTGATTTTATTATCACTGAAATAGGGGGAACTGTCGGGGACATCGAATCTCTTCCGTATGTGGAAGCATTGCGACAGTTGAAATGGGAGCTTGGTTCTAAGAATTGTGTGGTAGTCCACCTCACGCTAATACCATATTTAAGTGCTGCCAAGGAGCTGAAAACTAAACCTACACAACACAGTGTCAAGGAGTTATTAACATATGGTATTCAGCCGGATATTCTGGTGTGTAGGACGGAACATTCTTTGAGTGGGGAGATTAGAGATAAATTGGCACTTTTCTGTAATGTCGATAGAAATGCGGTCATTGAGGCAATGGATGCAGAGACAATTTACGATGTGCCCATCTTGATGTATAAGGAAAAGCTGGACAAAAGGATACTTCAGAAATTGAATATGAAAACGACAGTCGAGCCTGACCTGACGGCTTGGAAGGACTTTCTGGGGAAGTTGAAAAATCCGATCAATGAGGTTAATATAGGGCTAATTGGTAAATATATAGAACTTCAAGATGCGTATAAATCTATCTTTGAGTCGTTTGTACATGCTTCGGCGTCTAACGAGTGCAAGGTAAATGTATATCCTGTTCATGCCGAAAGCTTAGTTGAAGGAGATTTAAGTAAGAAACTCGGGGATTTACATGGGATTCTCGTCGCGCCCGGTTTTGGGTCGAGGGGTACAGAAGGAAAGTTGAAAGCCATAGAACATGCTCGTAATAATCAAGTTCCATTTTTTGGTATTTGTTTAGGAATGCAAATGGCGGTTATAGAGTTTGCCAGGAATGTGGCGGAGATGAAAGGAGCTAATTCGACGGAAATGGATGAAGGAACTAAATTCCCGGTCATTGATTTGATGGAAGACCAAAAAGCAGTCGAGGCCAAAGGAGGAACCATGCGTTTAGGCTCCTACAGTTGTGAATTGAAATCCGGCACACGTGCATATGCAGCCTATCGCAAGAAGGAAATTCAGGAAAGACACAGACATCGCTATGAGTTTAATAATAAGTATAAAAAAATACTGGAGGATAAAGGGATGATTTTTTCGGGCACAAATAAGGATAAGAATTTAGTTGAGATAATTGAAATTACCAATCATCCTTGGTTTGTCGGAGTGCAGTTTCATCCCGAACTTAAAAGTACTGTAGAACATGCGCATCCTTTATTTGTGGAGTTTATAGCGGCTGCTTTGAAGTTTAAGAATTCAAATAAGCTTTAATGTCTGTTCGCAAGCTGTTTCTGGAAGAACTGAACAGGGTGGGGAGGGAGGAGTATAGAGAGATCCCCAAAGTGCCGGCAATCGTTGTTCTTGACAATATTCGATCCGGAATGAATATAGGTTCTGTTTTTAGAACCTGCGATGCCTTCTCTATCGAGAAGGTAATTTTGACCGGAATATCTGCTACACCTCCCCATAAGGAAATTCTTAAAGCCGGTTTAGGCGCAAATGAGACTGTGGAATGGGAATATTACTCCCGTTCAGAGGATGCAGTTATAAAACTTAAAGAGCGAGGCTACAAATGTATAGGTATTGAGCAAACTGATAAAAGCATTATGATCAGTGATTACACTTTCGAATTTCCTTTAGCCATTATTATGGGTAATGAAGTTAGCGGAATAAGTGATGAATTACTGGATTTAATGGACGATTTTGTCGAAATACCACAGTTCGGAACCAAACATTCATTAAATGTCGCAGTTTGTGCGGGGATTGTCTTGTGGGAGCTTGCAAAAAAATACAAGCAATTGTAAGCCTAGTACCTCCTTTTCACTAATCGATATTGTAAAAGTATTCCGACGAGTAAAGGGTTGCTTCGCCTACTTCCAAAACTTTCTGAAGGTATACTTCCTCCGTTCAACACAAATTGATTGTCCGAAAATGATGCTAACTGTGTATGATAAGCAGCGTAAGGCGTTAGTGTAAAGCCTGCACTTAATCCGAAATCAATACCAAGTCCAATACTCATTCCTAAATTGTTGAATCTATTATCCTCGATAGAAACTAAGTCAGAATCAACTGTATAATTATAAGTTAAGAACTGCGGATCGATAAAAAAGAAAAATCCTTTTTTAAACCACATCCCTGTTTTGTTGAAGGTAGGACAGTCGCAATCATTTAAGAAATCTAAAGGATATGCCAATATTTTTGAACCGATGGCTAAGCCTGCGCTCTTAATATTGCTTTCCGTTCCATTGATCGTGTAATTCCCCACCGCTCCGAAAACACCGGCATATGGGATAAACTCCAAACGGATATTTTTCAATCTAAAATAGGATGTTACCGAAACGAGACCTGCGTTTCTGCTCATAAAACTTGCAGGACCATCACTCTCAAGTGTTAATCTCTCCGGAAAATATTCCACAGAAATGCCAATCTGAGAATTGGCTGTTAAGCCTGAAGTCAAAATGACAAAGAGTAATAAAGCGTACTTAAATAATCCCACACCCATTTTATTGCTTTTATAATTGAAGATTACACAAAATAGAATACTTTTGTATAACCAAAAAGGATTTAAACAGTTTAAGAAGAACAATAATAATAAATAATTTTGAAGACAAAGACCTTGAAAGCCAATAAAGTGAATGTTATAACTTTGGGCTGTTCAAAAAATTTAGTAGATTCCGAGAATATTATAACCCAATTGAAGGGAAATGATTTTGACGTTTCACATGAGAGCAATGAGGATGCCAATATCATTATCGTAAATACTTGTGGTTTTATTGACCTTGCCAAGGAGGAATCAATTAATACCATCCTCCAGTATGCTGATGCTAAATCCAAAGGACAAATCGAGAAACTTTACGTTACCGGCTGCCTGTCCCAAAGATATAAGGATGATTTAGAAAAGGAAATTCCGGAAGTGGATGCCTATTTTGGTACAATGGAATTGCCGTCATTACTAAATACTTTAAATGCAGATTATAAGCATGAATTAATTGGGGAGAGAAGTATTGTTACTCCGAATCACTTTGCTTATTTGAAGATTTCTGAGGGTTGCAATAGAACCTGTTCTTTCTGTGCAATTCCTTTGATGCGTGGTAAACATATTTCCAGATCTATCGATGATTTGGTGAAGGAAGCGGAAAATTTAGCGAAGATAGGAGTGAGGGAGTTGGTATTGATCGCCCAGGAATTGACATATTACGGATTAGATTTGTACAAGAAGAGATCTTTACCTGAACTGCTTGAGAGATTGAGTGAAGTAGAAGGTATTGAGTGGATCAGACTTCATTATGCCTATCCAAGTAAATTTCCAATGGAAATATTCGATGTGATGGCGTCCAACCCTAAAGTTTGTAATTATTTAGATATTCCGCTTCAGCATGCCAGCAATACAGTTTTGGAAAGAATGAGAAGACAAATTACCAGAGAAGAAACTGAGGAATTAATTGGTATAGCGAGAGCAAAAGTGCCCAATATTGCCATAAGAACCACTTTTCTGGTGGGTTTCCCCAATGAGTCTTCAAAAGAATTTAAAGAATTGTGTGATTTTGTCGAAAAGATGAAATTCGAAAGAGTTGGAGTATTCCAGTATTCTCATGAAGAGGACACTTTGGCTATGGAATATGAAGATAATGTGACAGCAGCCACCAAGACAAAAAGGTCTAATAAGATCATGGAAATACAACAATCCATATCTTTCGAAAAAAATCAAATGCTCATTGGTAAAGTCTTGAAAGTGCTTTTTGATAAGAAGGAGGGCGGGTACTTTGTTGGTAGGACAGAATTTGACTCACCTGAAGTAGATAATGAAGTCTTGATTCCTGCGGACAAATATTTTGTTCGTGTTGGAGATTTTGCCAATGTTTTGATCACAGATGCTACAGAGTATGATCTTATTGGAGAAATTGTATAATAATTTATTGTTAAATATTAATATTAGGTTGATTTTAGTTTTTAAAGTTGAAACAACTATCAGAGCGCATACTTATACAATTTTGTAAGGTAGCTTTGGTGCCATATTTATAATTCAATAAAAGTTTTAACAAAAAATTTAACAACAAAATGCCTACTTTGTTGTAAACTAATATTTTTTTCGTATTTTGAGATTCATTAGCGTTAGAACTAAAGATTTTAAATATAAAGTTTTTTAAATTTAAAAACTCCCTATGGTGAAGCAGTACTTAATACTAATTATCGTAATATGTTTTGGTTTAAACAGTTACAGTCAAGATTTACATTTTGCAAATAATAGATTTTCAAGTCTTTTATTTAATCCTGCAGAAACCGGGAAGTTTTTAGGAACAATGCGTTATGGGGTAAATGCCAGAACTCAATATTCCACTTTTTTAGCAAATCCTTATCAAAGCGTTGTGTTTTATGCTGATGCTCCTCTCAATTTTCAATTGACAAATAACGACTGGGCGGGAGCCGGTTTTCAGTTTTTTCATGATCAGGCGGGAGATTTGGGGTTTAGTAATACAGGAGCAATTTTGAGTGGAAGTTACTTTCTCTCCATGGATCCAAAAAGGAGAAATGTTTTAGGAATTGGCTTATCTTATATGATGTTCCTAAGAAGCTTTGCAAGACCCGAGAATGCAATTTTCCCGGAGGAGATGGGTACTGATCGTGAGCGCTTGCTGGACTTTAGAGGGAATGGCAATGATATGAATTTGGGAATGAATTTTACTCATAAAATCAATGAGACCGATTATTTTAATGTAGGTTTTGCACTATTATATCTTCGAAAACAGATGTTTGAAGGTCTCGGGCCTCAAAACCGTGCCGGGAATCGATATAATATAAATGCTAATTATGGTCGGATGCTTGGGAATGATCAAACATTAGTAGAATTAGCTGTGTACTATTCCAATTTTGTTCAGTTTAATAATATTTCTACGCAAATCATTGCAAATCATTTATTAAGCAGTGAAAAGAAACATGATTCTATGGTCAATGCCGGTGTTGGATACAGATGGGGTGATGCATTGAAATTTTTTATAGGAGGAAGACATAAATTATGGCATGTTTCTGCTGCATGGGAATTGCCAATATCTCCTGTTAGATCATTCAGTAATAATGATGGGGCTTTTGAAGTGGGTATATACAAAATTATTAATATTTATAAAAAGCCGAAAGTGGAGCCTGTGATCTTGTGTCCACGATTGTAAATTATAAACTTAGGAATATATGAGACGAATTTTATTTTTAGGCATTTTGCTATCATTAGGAATGAGTTTAAATGCCCAATTGCATTATACCAATGAGGATTTGCCTTGTGTCAATAAGACTTTTAAAGTGCACTTTCATTTAATACGAAATAGTTCTGGTGAAGTTCCTGTTGATTATGAGCAACTTGAAGAAGCTTGTGAAGTCGCAAGCGAAAAATTTGCTCCAATTTGTATGAAATTCGAAATTTGTCAGATAGATACTATAATAAACTATAATTTTGATTCCTTAGCTTTAGAGAGAGAGTACATCGAGTTAGGAGATAAATATGCACATAAAAATAGAATCAATGTGTTCATTATGGATACCACTTTTGTGGAGAATGGTGAAACAGAAGCTCAAATTTGCGGACTTGGTGGTGAACATGTTTGGTTAAGTTGTTTGCCTGCTTTTACACATGAATTGGGTCATTTCTTTGGCTTATTGC
This sequence comes from uncultured Saprospiraceae bacterium, assembly GCA_937894165.1. Lineage (GTDB taxonomy): Bacteria > Bacteroidota > Bacteroidia > Chitinophagales > Saprospiraceae > CALCSX01. The sequence continues at coordinate 8,705 of CALCSX010000068.1, forward strand.
ATACTTTTGAAGGATCAGGAGAAGAATTGGTTGATGGATCCAATTGCGAAACACATGGAGATAAGATTTGTGATACACCTGCAGATCCACATATACAACATACTCAACCTATGGTCAACGCTAATTGTGAATTTATTGGACGTCAACTTGATGCTAATGGTCAGTACTATATTCCACATACCGGAAATGTTATGTCATATTATGGCTGTCCCTGTCAAGAATTTTCAAGCGGGCAATTTTTGAAGATG
>CALCSX010000069.1 GCA_937894165.1 uncultured Saprospiraceae bacterium
ACAAAAAGGACATTAACACCCTCGAATGGAATATTCTGATTTTAATAGCAGGAGGAATTGCCCTCGGGCAGGGAATGGCAATCACCGGACTAGACAAACAATTTACTAGTTTTCTACCCGGCAACAGTCCCTACTTTTTCGGCATTATTCTCGTCGCTACCCTACTGATGAGCACCTTCATTTCGAATACTGCCACCACCAACTTGATTTTACCGATTGGAGTATCACTCACCTTCGCTTTAGATGGCAGTTTTAATGAAAGTATGGCACGCGAAATAGCCATCGGCATTGCTCTCATCGCATCTATGGCCATGTCACTACCAGTCAGCACCGCCCCGAATTCCATCGTTTATGCACAGGGTATTCTGACCACTCGTGATTTTGCAAGTACAGGGGTGATTATCGGGGTGTTGGCATTGTTTATTATTTTGGTTTCCAATTTGTTTTGGGGATTGATATTCTAGTCGCTGCAAGAAAACCCCAAATACTGCGTTACTCTCGTATTTGAATCAGTCATTTATTTCCTATAAACTCCTTGGATTCAAATACTTCGAAAGCCTTGTCTTTGGGATTTTCTTATCAGCGGGAATGAAGTACAAAATACTATGTATGTATAATACATATTGATACTTAGTACTTAATTACAGAATTTTCTGGAATTTTTGATTTTGAAAAGATACATTATTACTAGATGTAAATTCAAAAGTCCAAAAAACAGATAATGATAGATTTTAGGTATACACTGAAGCAGTATTTGGGCATTTATGGGCCTACCCTGCGGGTCGCTACGAATCCAGGCTCGTTATTAACTCGGTCCTTCGGACGCCACTCCGCTGCGCTACGGACCCTTCCACATCGCTAAGTCGGGAAGAATTGGGAGTACCTGTTAAATAAAATTTTGACTTAAGAATTCAACCAATAATTTTTTTTATAAAGGCACAGCTTTGATAGCACCTTGCGCCTCATCAAATTTTCCAAAATATTTAAGATGAAGTTATATTAATTTTCTTAGTTGTAATTGATTTTCCATTTAAATCATTTAATTGGATAATATAAATACCCGAATTTAAACCGGAAAGATCCAACTTAGCTTCAGAATTGTAAATCTTATGAGATAAAACTACCTTGCCTTCTAAACTTAAAATTTCTACCTGGAACTCATTCGGCATATTAATCCCTCCTGAAATATACAGATAATCCAATGCCGGATTGGGATAGAATTTTATATCTACATTTTTATAATCATTGACTGACATAGGTCGAGAGTAATAACAATCCTCGCCGCCTAATTGTAGAAATTTCTGCGACTTATACGCCATATCGTCTTCAATAAAACATCTCAACCAAGGAAAATCAGCGCCTGGTATCGTTACGCATTCCACTGTATTCTCTACAATAACTCTTTCAGATCCATATTTTTCCGTATACACATAATCATTTTCCAGAAACATTTCTTCTTCGAAAAAAAACCTTCGCAACTCCTCCCCATTGATATTAACTGTCTCTATTTCCTTCAAAGTCAAGACCAAATCCAGCTTTTCATTGAAACACGATAACAACTGAAAAGTGGCAGAATCGCCCACTTCCATATCAAATTTATACACGAGTCTATGCTCTCCCTCCCAGAGATAATATACCTCATGGCCATCCTGAAAAAAGTAATAATCTCCCACTTTTCTATAGGTTGTGCCGTCAATATCCACATCTTCCTCACTTATCAATTCAAAGTAATTCTCTAAGGGATCATTTTCCAATTCTTCCATATTTGTCCCAACATTGTAGACCCAGGTAGCTCCTAAGGGTGCGAATTCCACTTGCGCTGAAAGTTGTAAAACTAAAAAGAGTATTGCGATTGAAAAAAATGATTTTGCCATGATGTAATTTTATTGAATGATGATTTTTTCTGATTTAATAACTACGCCACTTGATACAATATTTACAAAATAAACTCCGGCTGCCATACCTCGAAAGTTTAAAAAAAGATCTTATACTGATTGAAGCATTCAAAAATTTTTAAAAGAGAATTATAGTGCGCTTTATAACTAATACTTCACAAACCGGCCCGACGTTGCATACTCCTATGAAAAATTCATATAAAATTTCCATAAATAATGAATATGCCATGATTTCTAAGAACTTCACATAAATTTTCGTGACTCTCCTAAATTTTCAAATGTCTATCTATTTTATTTCTACTGCAACATATTCTACATGGCGGTCATAAAGAGGTAAGTGAGGAATTATATAATTAAATTAAATCTCCGAGTGCAATAATCCAATCCTTATTTTTGAAAATCGATTTCTAAATCTCCCCCCGCGTGAGGCATACGTAGGACCTGACCGGAGGGAAGGGTTCAGACTGAGGAATCGAAGTCTGTACGGAACTCCGCAGTACGCCGACCTTCAGGTCATTTATATGGTAAATATATTGCAATTTATAATATTATATCAAAAAACAGATACATTTCAGTCATAAATTGACCTGAGAGGCACGCCCACATCCGCATCTAAATCTTAGCAAAGAAGAATTCCACATGCTTCTCTGGACCCCTTTACAAACCGCTCCTCGAGCAACCGGCGAGCTCCTTTGCTCCCTTACAATATCTTGTACTTTGCCTCTTGGCGCCCTTGCGAGCCGAAAAAAACATGCCTCAGGCATCCTTACCGCTCTTTCAATGGCAGATCTCCCGAAGAAACCTAATTATCAAGCCACATAACTTAATGAAAACCCTTAATGCCCTCAAATTCTTAATGGTTCAGCTCTTTCAGTAATCTGTGCCAAATCTATGTAATCCGTGAAATCTGTGAGCCAACCAACAAATGCCACAGGCATCCCCAAACCTCTCTCCGAACCGCTCAACAGCGAAGCGTCAAAACAGCCGAAGGCGACAAAACGGTCGTAAGACCTCAGAACTGCCGCAGGCAAAGAACTGCCGAAGTCAAATTTTCAACAAGAAATCTTATTCACCCTTCCCTGATGCCTGCCTCCCTCGAATTCTGTCTCGACAAATGCCCGCACCATCTCAGCTGCCACATCCCAATCAATAAATCTCGCAGGAATAGCCAAAACATTCGCATCATTATGCTGTCGCGCCAATTCTGCCAATTCCTTGGTCCAACACAATGCACATCGAACACCCTGATGCTTATTCGCTGTCATTGCCACGCCATTGCCACTCCCACAGACAACTATCCCGCGCTGGAAGACCCCAGCCTCTACGCCGGACGCTACGGGATGCACAAAATCCGGGTAATCAACAGAATCCGGTCCATTTGTTCCGAAATCCCGAACTTCAATGCCCATCTCCTTTAATAAGGCAGCTATCTTGTCCTTGTATTCGAAGCCGGCATGGTCAGCTCCGATAGCCATATTTTTGATGTCCATAGACTTTTCTTTTATTTTACTCAATAATTCCTTCACTTTCGGTCGGGGCAGGTTGAAGGTGACCTATCATGCCTTTGATTTCCTCCGTAAATGCCGGATCTCCAATATCTTCCGTCATCGCCAAAGTGGCTCCGAGAAGTCTCCTGTATTCATTCTGCGTTCGGCTGAAGCCTGCTCTCACTTTCATCTCACCGATGGAGTCGAAAAACTCCAAATGCTGTCTTATCTGTTCTGCAAGAATTCTCAAATGTATCTTAGCCTTATCGAATGCTTCTACATCAACATAATTATTGATCATGTTCATGGCAGTGCCTTCATATGGGAAGTTCATATCCGGGAAGGCTCTGAAATACTCATCAGAAACTCCCTCAGCAATCTCGTCTTGACCCGCAATAATAGAAGACATTCCTGTTCTCAACATAGACATCTTCTGTGATTGCAATCCTGCTCCATAACTCTCATCAACATAGAGATCTCGCTTGTCCCAACCTCCTAATTTGAACACATTTTGATAGAGATCCAAGTTTTTCTCTAATGCCACTCCTCCTACACCAAAATTGCCCAATTGCTGTATAACCGGCTTTCTCTGCGCTGTAATTCGCATCGCCATACCCTCTAAACGAAGGTATTCCTGCAGACCATACAATTTCTCTGACACAGTAGTTGTGGCAAAATATATCGGTCGATCATATATATTTGACTGGATAATATCCAAAATCGCAATATCGTCTTTCATGATAAAATCCGAAGTAAACCTGATCGGCAAAGCAGGGGATATTTCTGTCGTATCCGGTAGCAAGCCCGCAGCCTCAGCTTTGCTAGGGTCAATCGGCAAAAACAAGTTTTTCGAAGGCATATAACTCTCTAAAGATCTGCCCGAAGCCAAAGGAATCGGATGGTCTTCACCTACCCATTTCAGCGCTGCTGCCAAGGGCATAGGGTTAGATGTGTTGCCTGAAGGGCTATAAATGAATAATTGATTTCTTTTATGGCCTCTTAATGCATCTTTTTCTATAGAGAAATTAAGTTTTTCTGAGTCGTTAACTTTTCTTCTCAATAAATCGATGTACCAATCCACGGCGATCAAACTTAAGTTGACTACCCGCACATCTGTCCTTATATTCTCCACCTCCTGTGCGTACCACAATGGGTAGGTATCGTTGTCACCATAAGTAAAGAGAATAGCATTGGGCTCCAGAGATTCTAGGAAGTTGTGTGCCAAATCTCTAGCTCCTGTATGGTGGAAACGGCTCATATCGTCAAAATTCTGGAAAGCCATGATCGTCGGCGCTGTCAGAACCAAGGCGGAAGCCAGAGCTGCAGCGGGCATTTCACCCATCTTCTCCTCGAACATCTTGTACAGTGCCACCACTGCCAGTCCTATCCAAATGGCGAAGGTGAAAAATGAACCTGCGAATACGTAATCCCTCTCCCGAGGCTCGCCCGGAGGCTGATTGGAATAAATTATCAATCCTAATCCCGAAATAAAGAAGAAAACGAATATGGCAAAAGCCTCTTTGGATTTGTATTTAAAGTGAAAAAACAGACCAATAAGTCCGAAAATGAAAGGGAGGAGATAATACTTGTTTCTACTCTGCTCATTTTTCATGCTGTCCGGCTCCATAGACATGTCGTAAAGTCGGGCCTCATCCAGAAACTTAATCCCGGATATCCAATGGCCTCGCGACAAATCAGTATCGTACATCCCTTGATTACCATTGAGACGACCTGCGAAATTCCACATGAAGTATCTGAAATACATCCATTTGATCTGGTAATTCCAGAAAAACTCGAGGTTGTGGGCGGCTGTTGGGGAGTCGTTGGGTCCTAAATTTAGCCAATCACGGTACATCCTCGGATATCTGCCTGTGTTGTGAGGAATTCGGGGAAATAATCGCTTGTCTTTCTCATCGTAAACTTGTGTATAGCCGTAGTCAACAAACTCATATCTGTCTCCTACTCTGCCCAATCTTTCCTCTGTATCTGTACCTACTTGTTGTTTGTCAAAATCGATACCTTTCACCAATGGTCTGTCACCGTATTGTTCCCTGTTCAGGTAAGGTAAAAGTCTCAATGCATCGCTCGGAGCGTTCATATTGATCGGTGGATCAACGTTGGCCCTGATTACTGTAACCCCGTATGTAGTATAAGCTACAGCGGTAAGCATCAAAGAAATGAATGCCATTTGAACTATGTGATTGTTTTTGCGGTGAGCATAGCGAAGTCCGGCATAAATAATTCCACCAACGATTAGTGCGGTAGGAATAAGACCGGAATGAAACGGCAAGCCGAGATTATTGACCATGAAGACATCAAAAAATGCCCAGATGGAAGGAATTCCCGTAATGATAAATATCTGAATAGCTCCAATCAAAGCTGTTCCAACTGCTGCCGCAATGACCATGCCAAGAGGCGTATGCTCTTCGTATTTTTTGAGGTAATATAATATTCCTAAGGTAGGAAGAACGAACAAAGATAGAAGGTGCACTCCTATCGACAAAGCGATGGAAAAGAAGGCAAAAACCAACCATCTATCATTCTGCTTGGTGTTGGGAAGATGGTACCACTTAACACTTGCCCACAATGTCAGGGTAGTGAAAAATAAGGACATAGAATAAACCTCACCCTCTACCGCTGAAAACCAGATCGAAACAGCAAAAGCAGTCGCCAGACCGGCCCCAAGACCTGCTCCGGCTAAAACGATCCCCTGTGCATTGGATTTTAATTCATGTGAACGACCGTTAAGGATAGAATTTCCAAGTATAATGGTTACCCACGCTACAAACATAGCCGAGAAGGCAGAAAGGAGGGCTGAAGATAAGTTGACCATCCAAGCGATTACAGAAGGATCTGAGGATATCATATCACCGAATGCAGCAAACATTCTTCCTACAATCAGAAACAGGGGGGCTCCCGGGGGGTGAACCACTTGCAGTTTATAAGCTCCGAGGATAAACTCGCCACAATCCCAAAGACTTCCTGTCCTCTCTACGCTGAAAAAATAAACTGTAAAAGCGATTGCGAAAACCAACCACCCTGAAAGGTTAGACATCTTCCTTAATGAATTCATTCCTATTCGTTCTATTGGTGAATTAAATTAGGGGTAAATATAGAGATTAACTTTATAGATTGGGAATTTATTATTGTAAAATGTTATTTTAAAAGGGTTGAACAGATTGAGTTTCGTTCTTTTCATAAAAGAATTTGATGGTGTTAGCATGTTGAAATTAAATTCTTGGTCGGGTTTACTGATTGCTAGGGCATTTATGATGGTTAAAATTTTCTTAAACTTTCTTCACTTTGCTGTTTGGATCAATACTTATCCTTATTTTAAGGGATAATTATCAACAACTTTGCCAATGTTCAAATCATCTTTTTGTCTTCTCGTACTAATTTTAGTCGTAAATATTTGTTTTGCTCAGAAGATTTTTTCTACAGATCACGCCTATCAGGCTGATCTCAAAGTTTTCGTTGTAAAAAATGAATATCAGGCGGATCTCAAGGTATTTAAAGTTGAGCACTCCTATCAGGCCGGTGAAAATGACGGGAAATGGTTTTTTACGATAGAGGGCTATCAAGCGGATAAGAAAATATTCTTTGTTGACCATGAATATCAAGCAGTTTTGAAAATATTTTTTGTGGAACACAGTTATCAAGCAGGTTGGAAGGATAGATCGAAAATGGCACTTTTGTATTAAGGTTCTGAGTTCTGGGTTCTGGGTTCTGGGTTAGGGCTTGTCGAGGTGGATTTTTGGGATTCAATGATTAGGCTAAAAGTAAAAGAGGTCGTTGAGTCGAAACGCCGATTCGAGAATAATAAATGAGGTTGTTGTTTTTCAAACAAAATCCGCTCCATTCCTAGGCTTCGACTCCGCTCAGCCACCGAAAAGTCGCTCCTGCGCGACAAAAGTAAAACTAAAATATTTATGGTTATGCCCATAATTTTATTGTAAAATAATATTTTTTTATGGTTATACCCATAAAAAAAATACACGAGGTCGCACATCACCCGTCTGAACCTTGATTCGCCTGATTGTCTAGATTTCATGATTTATAGATAAGTTGATCGAAACGTTTTTAATTATTAAAACAACGTTTTCAGAAATGTAAACGAAAATACCCCGGAAGGGGTATAACATCAATAACCCGGGGTAAAACCCCGGGATTGAACCGTAAAAAACGAGGTTTTGGCGGGATTTTTGCCTGAAGGAAGCAAAAATCATGACAAAACCGGCTTTTCAATGCCGAAAGAGATTTCACCTTTAGCCACCCGCATCAGGGGTAGAAGCGGCACGACCGACAATAAATATACTATCGAGATGGCCTTAATGAAACCCTCGAACTCACCGGTTTTTTTTCACTAAAACCCAAGGAAGTACAGCGGATGACCCGACCCTGTCCCGCCTCCTAGAACCCTAATAATCTATAAAAAAGTAGTCGAAATATACATCAAAAATGATATTCCTCAACAGGACAGGGTGATGCCTACCCTCACTCAACCACTAAAGGAATGAACTCAAACTTTTCCCCATCGAAAAGACCCAAATCACTTAATTTCAACTGCGGAATCACAAGAAGGGCCAAAAACGAGAGCGTCATATAGGGTGCAGAAAGCATGCAGCCATGCTCCTTAGCCAATTTATCCAATTCTTTATAATGCCTCCCTACTTCCTTGCAATCCTTATCCGACATTATTCCGGCAATGGGAAGGGGTAGAATCTGCTCCGTATCTTCCGACACGAAAGCAATGCCCCCTCTGTTTGAAATGATTAAATTGGCAGCTTTCACGATAAGTTCATCAGAACTGCCCACCACCAATACATTGTGACTATCGTGAGCAACTGAACTCACTATCGCGCATTTTTTTAAATTGAAATTTTCCACAAAAGCCATCGCCGGTGGAGAATTCTTGTATCGATTAATGTTTACAATTTTGAGAGGCGGTTTTTTATCGGAATCTTGTTTGGAATTATATCTCCCCTCCTCAGTTATCAACTGCCCGTCCAGCGCTACTATCGTCCTGAATTCTACCCCCGCAGGAGTTTCAATATCACTGATGTTTATTTGCTCGCGATTAAAATTATTGATGATATCGATAGTGACACTTTCCGAGTTGGAAATCCCATTCTGCATAACTAGATCACCATTGATCGATACTTGCAGTGGCTTGAAAGTCTCTAAATCCTCCACTATCTGAAAATCAGCGTAATCACCCTCCCGCAATAAGCCCACTTCCAACCCATAATGCTCTACAGCGTTAATCGAGGCTGCTTTAACTACATCGAACAGATCATACCCGCTCCCCACCGCCCGAGCAACTAATTGATTGATATGCCCTTCCAGCAAATCATCCGGGTGTTTGTCATCCGAACAAAACATGATTTTTTCCGGAAAAAGTTTTAATAGGGGTATCAAAGCATCAAAATTCTTAGCTGCAGAGCCCTCTCTAATGATGACTTTTAGACCTCGTTTCAGCTTTTCCAACCCCTCCTCATAAGTAAAACATTCATGATCAGTGCTGATGCCTGCGTCAATATATTTCTGAAGATCCTCCCCGCGCAAGCCCGGCGCATGGCCATCCACTTGCTTTCCAAGTCCCTTCGCCAGTGCTATTAAATCCATCATTTTCTTTTCCCCATGAATCACACCGGGATAATTCATTACCTCTGACAGATATTTGATCTGAGGATATTTTTGGAAAAGGTAGGCTGCATCCGAAACTTCAATCGAAGCTCCAGCCGATTCAAAGGTAGTGGCAGGCACGCAGCTTGGCACCCCGAAATTGAATTTGAAAGGTGAGTGAGCAGCATTAGCCAACATAAATTCCACCCCTTCTACACCCAAAACATTGGCTATTTCGTGAGGGTCAGAAACAGTAGCAACCGTGCCATGCAACACAGCAATTTTGGCGAACTCAGTGGGAACAAGCATGGAACTTTCGATGTGAATATGAGCATCGACCCAGCCGGGTAATAGAAAGTTATCTACCACTTCATCAATAGGTTCGATGGACTTTATTCTCTCTCCGGAAACGATAATTTCAACGGGATATACTTTGCGCTGAAAGTAGTCGACAAAATTGGCTTTATATTTCTTTAGGTTAATTTCCATTTCGAATAGGTGTCAATCGAACTTCAGGATAAGCGACATTCATAAAAGGAACTTCCTCCATCATATGGCAACTGTTACATCCAATTCTCACGATTTCCAAGGTACGTCTAAAGACAGCTGTATCCTTACTTTCGATAGCCTTATACATTTCCGGGATAAGCGTTTCCCTAAAATGTTCCGATGATTTAATCCGTTCAGGCCGCCTCTGCAATCCCGCTTCCATCGCTTCATCGATATGTTCCCACATGTAATGCGCATATTCCCAATTTTGATCCTCCCCGGCCCAATATAATTCCTGGTATCGGTAGCCAATTTCACGCATAGTGGCACTAAACCCTGCAAATTGGTGCTCGATAATGGCCAATTTTTCCTCTTCACTGCCTTTTATCCACTCTCCCTGATGATTTGTCGCGCTTTCCTGACACGCAAATAGTAAAATTGCCGCTAAAAAAAGTAGTAAAAATTTCATACCAAGAGTTTTGGAAATTTAAAAATTGATTTTATTTCATTAGCTGCAATTTAGAAAGAAATTAACTTTTCTGCTTTAAAAAAGTATCATTTCTCCCATTTTAGGTACTAAAAGTTCGCCATTTATCTCTGATTGATGCTTTTCAAGAACCCTGATAGGTTCTAAGAGTGGTTCATCAGAAAGATCGAAAGTGCCGTAATGCATAGGAATAAAAGTGCCCGCTTGCAATTCGTTGAAAGCTCCAATAGCATCTGTGGGACTGATATGAAAACCCTCCATAAACCACTCCGGTTCGAAGGCGCCGATCCCCATAAGTGCATAGTTGGGACTACCCATCACCTCCTGAATTTCTTTAAAATGCGCTTCATATCCGCTGTCTCCCATGAAATAAACGGAAGTTGAATCGCTTTGGATATAAAACCCTCCCCACAGGGCTTTGTTTTGATCAAAAAGACCTCTTCGAGTCCAATGCTGAGAAGGTAGAAAAGTAACCTTTGGTGTAGAAATAAGATTATATTCCTGAAACCAGCCGGCGCTTTGGATTCGCTCAGCAGGAACGATACCTTTTACGACTTTGTCCATTCCAAGGCCACAAAGGATGGATAAATTGGGATTTTGGGCAGCGATCTTTTTGAGACTTTTCTTGTCACAATGATCGAAATGTCCGTGGGAAAGGAGGATAAAGTCAATATTTTTTACCGATTCAATGTCAAAAGGCAATTCAGACAGTCTTTTCAGGAAAATTCTATCTTGAAATACCGGATCGGTTAAGAAAGTTATACCCTCGATTCTAATGAGGAAGGATGCGTGGCCCAGCCAGACGATCATATCTTCCTTGGATTCGAATATTTCGTCACATTTGAGGTAAGTCAGCGCGAATTCATCTGCTTTTTTTCGATCGGCATAGGGGTTCTTCCCGGATTTCCATTTGAAGACTTTGGAGAAGGCTGGCATGGATAGGTTGTGTAAGTTCTTGAATTCTCCTGATTCTGAAGTGGGTGTGCCTTTCCAATCAGGAGAAGAATTGACGGTTTTTAAAGAGGGATTTTTTGTGTGCATAATTTCAGTGGAAGCAGAAGAACCTATATAAGCGTAGGCAATTAATATTAATATGACAGCAAAGAGAAAATAGAAGATTTTTCTTTTCAAAATGACTTTGGTGTTAGAAACGGAATTTGGGTTAAATGGTTTAGTGAAAACGGTGACCGCCGTTAATTATTATTTCACGCAGTTTTCGGGAATAAAATCTGGTTTTTGTGGCATCCGCCATAAAGCTACTCCATATTCATTGCGTCGCTTCCTGTCGCCGGACTATCCGCTTTACTTCGTGCTCGCTCCTATTCCTGATGCGGGTGGGTGAATTTAAAGACGTTTCATTTCGCAATATAATAAACCTTTTAAGTGGTTTTGTCACGATTTTTGCTTCTTTCAGGCAAAAATCGTGACAAAACCTAATTATTATATACATTTTACCCAGGGCTTCACCCTGGTCTTTGATATTTCGCCCCATTCGGGGCTTTTTTATCACAATTTTAAAATACAATTCCTTTCAGCTAAAATCACAAGGTCGGGAAAAATTTTGCGGATGTGCCTTGGTAATTTAAAGGAGAAGGAAGAAATTAAAAGGTAGAAATTCATGTCCGGTTTTGTCACGATTTTTGGTTCTTTCAGACAAAAAGGTAAAACCCAAATGTCCATATTTCTAATACCTCAAATTAGTGCCGCTAGGCACTGAATGTGGGTAGAAAACCAATAAAAAGTGCTCCCGATGCCGTAGGTATCGAATAAATTTACCTTATTTTTTGAATAATCCATTTATTCATCTTGAATTGCTTGCCCTATGACCTTCGTTTTTTTCTTAGCCTCTTTTTGTCCTCATGGCCTTCACTTTTTTAATATTATCATCAGCTACAAGCGCTTTATATTCATCTGACTCCACCGGTAGAATGGCTATTTTCCCTTCTTCATTACTATGGATTCCCCAGCCGTATTTTTTAGCGAGTGGGGAGGTTCGCAGGCAAGCTTGACCTTTGGAGAAGTAGACATCACGGGCTTCAGAAAATTCATTTTCAGGGATTTCATTCCTCAGTGCATACCATCCAAAAATAATTTCATCTGAGTTGTGTCGGTAGGGATGCTTGTTTAATTTATCAAATTGGTAATTAGCAACTGATGTTTTGCCTTCTTTGATGGCTGGAAGGGTGGCGACGGAGGTCGGGCAATCTTCGGCAATTTCTATTAAGGTGTTGAAGTAGTTAGTGGTATGTGCGGGCATGTTTTTTTTGTAAAAATAGGAAATTTGGAGAGGTTTAAAAAATTCTCGTGGTCCGAGAAAAGGAAAAAGTCTCTGGTTGGTTTCGCCGAATAGTGCAAATCGAAAAGTCACATTAAGTTTTCAGTATAAGCTGCTGGCGAGGAGTGCCCCTTTTTAGGGCGTTAGGAGAGCCATAAAATTAAAAATTACGATTTACGATTTTGTTTGAGGCACATTTACAAACTTGCACCGGCAGTTAGTCTCTCGTGGTTCGAGAAGTTTGGAAAATTGAAATTAAAAGGCAAAGTTTCGATTACATTGGGCACATTTACAAACTTGCACCGGCAGAGTATATGGGGCACATTTACAAACT
>CALCSX010000070.1 GCA_937894165.1 uncultured Saprospiraceae bacterium
ATCCTACGTCTCATCTTTCGTAGGATCCTACGATTTTCGCAAATTGGGATATTTCATGGAAATATTTTTAAAATATCAAATGATAATTCACATTTGCAAATTTTTTCGACATTGAAAATAAAATCATGCAAATCCTGAAATCAAGCAAATCAAGGTTCAGACAGTTGACCGCAGAGGCGCAGAGGTCGCAGAGAGATTCTCAAATTTGGGCGCTTCGGCATCGATGGAATCTATCACAGATTTCACGGATTTCACTGATTTTCACCTGAAAATACAAAATGAAAATCCCTGCCAATATTCGGCAAAATCCCATGAACCACCCAACTCAGAACTCCGGTAACTGAGCGTAGCCGAAGTTAGAACGAGCCGAGAGGCGACAGAACGAGCGTAGCGTCAGAACACCAAAGGTAGTAAACATCCAAAATGAAAAACCATGCTATTATCCGGCAAAATGCCAGAATCCAACCCAGAACTCAGAACCCAGAACGAGCGCAGCGACAGAACAAGCGAAGCGTCAGAACCCAGAACTCAGAACTCAGAACTCAGAACTCAGAACAAATCAACCTTTCCCCAACTCCTCCCAATACTCAACCGCCCTCCGCGTATGCGGAATACAAATCGATCCACCCACCAAATTAGCTATCCCGAAAACCTCAAAAATCTCCTCTGTACTCACCCCTATCTCATGGCATTTGCCCAAATGGTATTTGATGCAATCATCACATCTCAAGACCATCGAAGCGACTAATCCCAACAACTCCTTCGTCTTCACCGGCAAAGCCCCCTCCTGGTAGGCCTGCCCATCCAAACTCCAAAATCGCTTTATCATTTTATTATCCTGCGCCAGAATCTTTTCATTCATCTTCTCCCTGTACGCATTGAATTCCTTAACCTGTGACATATTATTTGGATTTTAATAAGTTCCTCTATTCTTAGTTTTCCACACCGACATCAGCATCCTGAAAGGCATCATCGTAGATACAATAATTGCTCCCACAGCAAATAACACCATCTCTGAATGTATATATTGCACTGTCCTCATAGGATCGCTGCCCGCCCTGATATTGAAAAAATCCTCCGGCCCGTATTCATTCACCGCTGCCTGATAAAGATAGAAACCCTGAAACAAAATAAACAACAAGGGAATGCACAAAACCGCAATGCCCAACTTCGCTGTAGCGTTGTAGATCATCGGCGTCTGGTGAAGCAAGAATATGTACCTTAGAAAGGTGAAAAACACCATTATAAAAAGAATATTATAGGCGTAAAATTGGTAATCTTCTACATTATTAAATACGGGCATCAAAATTAAGCCACATGCCAAAATGCTGATTACCCACCAAATCAATTCCGACATCCACCTGTTCTTCACTATTTTATCCACTTCTTATTTTATTTTTCTTACGAAATTTCGCATTCAACGTCAAAATTGACACATTTTCGAATGATAGTATAATAATTTGACGCTTTTATCGACTTTTTTTCATCGACGAATCTTACTGAGCTATATTTGTTGTATAATATTTTTCAATTCCCGGCTCTCAACATTTCGAAAATGAAATCATAAGTGAAGCTTGTAAAACCGGGATTTTTAGTTTTCATTTCATCTGTATAAATATTTTTTCCATGAAAAGGTTTACATTATTTTTTTTCCTATTTTTCGGCATTATTTTATCTGCTTCCGCTCAATTTCCGGGCATGGGTGGCAATGTCGAAGGTACTTGTGAATTCAGCGGTGTAGTTCGTGACGGTGCAGGCGGAAATCCTCTTGAATTCGCTACAGTTGTCGTATTAAAGGGTGAAAAAGAAAGAACCACCGACGGCGCTGTAACTGATGATAAAGGTCGTTTTAAGATACGAAAAATCAAGAAGGGAACTTATTTTTTAGAGGTCAGCTTCCTTGGTTATGAAACACAAAAGCTAGGTCCTTTCGAAATGGATGAGGACGACAAAAAGATCAAGTTAAATGAAATTGAACTAGAACTTTCCAACACAGCATTATCAGAGGTCGAAGTTGTAGCGGAGGAGCGAATGATAGAGTCACGTATAGATAAATTGATCTATAATGCGGAGAAGGATTTGTCCAACCGTGGTGTTACGGCTAGCGAATTGATGAGAAAGGTGCCGGGTGTAACTGTAGATATGGATGGAAACGTCTCCTTGCGAGGGAGCAATCAGGTACGCGTATTGATAAATGACAAACCTTCAAGCATCATGGCGAGCTCGGTAGCTGAAGCCCTAAGAATGATTCCTGCCGATAATATCGAAAAGGTGGAGGTGATTACCAGCCCATCTGCCAAATATGACGCTGAAGGCACTGCCGGGATTATCAATATTATTACAAAAAAGAAGCATATTGAAGGCTTTTCAGGGATGGTTTTCTCGACTGCAGGGAACAGGCAATCTGCTCTCGGGAGTAATCTTAATTTTCGAGTGGGAGATTTCGGTATCAGTGCCAATTTGGGGGGCTATTTCTTCTCCGCACCCGGGGATTTTGAGCTGAATACAGTTTATAAAAATGGGGAGGAGATAGGACTGAGACAGGTGGGTGAAAACAGCCTTTTCGGTGGTGGAGCCTATGGGCAGATCGGTTTTGATTACGATTTTAACAGCAAGAATAACATAAATGCTAATGTTCGTTTAAATAGAAACAGATTTCAAAACAATAATAATCTAGACTTTTTCAGCTCTTTCGGGGGCTCTGATTATTTCGCCACCTTTACCAACGATGGAAATACAACGACGGACAGGCTGGGTATGGATTACAATATCAATTACACCAGAAAATTCTCCAAGGAGAAGCAGAAATTGACGGCCATGTTCCAATATTCACCGGATAATAGGGATAATTTGTACGAAAGAAACCAATTTAGCCCCGGTGGATCTGAATTTTTCAGAGAGAGATCGGACAACTTCGGCTTGAACCGTGAGACGACGATGCAGGTAGATTACGAACATCCGGTGACGAAGACCATTCTATTCGAGACAGGTGCCAAAGGGATTTTGAGAGATATCGACAGCGATTATGACTATTTTACAGACGTAGATCCTTTTGACGGTTACCAATTCGATCCCAACAGATCTAATGTCTTTGTTTACAATCAGGATGTACTCTCCACCTACGCCCAGTTCGGCGCTTTTCTGAAGAACAAATGGGGGATTAAAGCAGGTGTACGTTACGAACATACGATTATCGATGGCATTTACAACGAAGAAAACAATAGAATCACCAGCGATTATCCCAATATTTTGCCATCAACTACCGTATCCTATAATTTTAAGGATGGAACCAGTGTAAAAGCCAGTTTTAATCAAAGGATTGCACGACCGGGTATTTTTTATCTGAACCCATTCGTCAATGCTGTAGATCCTCAGAACATTACGCAGGGTAATCCAAATCTTATTGCTGAGAGGTCGGATAATTACGAAGTTGGCTACAACTGGTTCAAAGGCTTAAATTCTGCAAACCTGGCTGTCTATCACAGAAGAACCGTTGATGGAATTGAAACTGTGAGAGATGTGTTGGAAGATGATATTTTATTTACTACCTATCAGAATATTGGACGTAAAAATATTACCGGAATGAGCTTGAATGCAAATTATAATAATGCGATGAAGCAGATTATTGGTGTGAACTTCAATATGTATTACTTTGACGTCAGCAACCAGGAAAATCCGGCTCAGGAATTTCAGGGAATCGCCTATGATATCAGCGCTTTTGGCTCCATCGACATTAAAAACGGCTACGGACTTCAACTTTTTGGTATGTTCAGAGGACCGAGTATTACTTTCCAAGGCTTGCAGGAAAGCTGGTACTATTACAACCTAAGTGCTAAGAAAGATTTCAATGAAAAGAAGGGGACTGTAAGTATTGGATTAGATAATTTCCTTACACCTATTGTTTCTATCAATTCCACCTTTGAAGACACCAATTTTGTCAATAATTCAGTATTCAATTACAGAGCTTTCGGTGCGAGAATTAGTTTCAACTACAGATTTGGTAAGATGACATTCGGTCAGGGCAAGGACAAAAACATCAAGAATACTGACTTGAAAGCCGGAGAACAGCAAGGAGCTCCGATGGGCGGTGGAATGTAAATTTTATTTTGTGGCCGTGACCCGATAGTGAGACGATGTGAAGTAAAACTATTTTTCCTAGGGCTTATATGAAAATTAATTAAAATAAAGTCTCTGATAAGAAAAGTTCAAGGACAAGGCTTTCGAAGTATTTGAATCCAAGGAGTTTATAGGAAATAAATGACTGATTCAAATACGAGAGTAACGCAGTAATTGGGCTTTTCTTACAGAGACTATATACTATCGGGTCGGTCCCTTGCGGAGTCCCGTCCCAGCCTTCCTTCGTCAGCTGAGACCAGCCCTTGCAGGCCTGTCCTTCAGGCACCTCACGGAAATAAAGTTTCAAAAGTCATTGCTTATTTCATCAAAAAAGTTTTATACTTGTTAATGTAATAAATGTGAATCCGGATATTACTATAAGGTATGAAAATAGAAAATGACTTCAAAAAAGCGCTCGCCGCCCTGCCTGAGCGCGAAAAAGATAAATTGATCGTTCGATTGCTGAAAAAGGATATGAAATTATTGCATCGCTTGCATTTCGAATTGATTGATACCAGATCTGTTGAGGAACGTAGAGCTGAGCTTTCTGAAAAAATCAAGGAGGCTTTCAAATCTTTCAAAAAGTTTAGATTTGATGCCAAGGATTATATGCATGTTTTAAGAGGAATGAGTGGGCTCATCGCAGAGCATGTTTTTATAACCAAAGATAAGTTTGGTGAACCGCTTTTAACCCTCGAATTGTTAATTGCCGCGCTGGAATATCTGAATGAGAAAGCGCCATCCACAAGGTATTATGATGATTTCAAGATATACTACTATATTCTTGACAAGGTCTTTAATAGTATGAAATGGATCAATAAGTTGGATCCGGATTATCTTTTCGACTTTAAGAGTTTGTTCCTTAGGCTAGAGGAACTAATTTCTAAGAATCACAATCTCTTCGACAGATTTATTACACATGGTGTGGATATTAATTGGTTTTCCGGCCCTCATATACCGGAGAATGTGGAGGAAATGCATAAGGCATCCAGATTTTTAAGGTAGTGTAGCTATCTCGATTCAGATCTTAGTCCTATTTGGAAAAAAGGAACAAATGGAACTTATTGTAGTTTCCGCTCGACTATGGTTCAATTTAACCACAAAGGACACGAAGAAGGCACAAATAGCACAAAGAGTTTGCACTATAAAATTCAAGTAATCTAAGGCATCGATTTTATCTTTTCGAAGATGTAAAGCTATATCTGCCGAAGAAATTTAGTATAAACAAAACAAAAAGCAATACACTTTGTGAAGACCAAAGCCAGGAAGTCAAACAAATACCATGCTGCCGAAGTCCAATGCCTAGAAAACATCTAATGTCGATTAGCACTTTGAGCACTTTGTGGGTAGAATAAATAATGACAAAGGCATCCCCCGTTGCTCTCAGAATATCTTTTTACCTGATAAGTCACCTGCATTAAGATTTCTCTGCACATCGTTTCAAAGGAATAAAATTTGTTTTCGCTCCACTATGTTTCAATTTAACCACAAAGGGCACGAAAGAGGCATAAAGAGATTTTACTAAAATTAGAGATGTGGTCTAATTTTGTGTTCAACTCCCTACGGAGTTGGAGGATTATGAGAGGTTAACCCCGAGTTGCAGCCGATTTCGGCTTTACTCGAGGTTATTGATATTTAACTCCTACGGAGTAAGGATTATTAACACGACTTTAGGGTATATGAATTTAAAGATCTTAAGATATGGTTGGTTGTAAACCTGTGTAATAAATAAGAGATGTAGGTAAATATTGAGTTCAACTTCCTACGGAGTGATGTTTTAAAGTGGATTACGGAGTAGAGAAAATCCCAAAACTAAAAATTATTAGATATATTAATATATAAAAATTTGATTAATAATTATATAAATATTATACATTTTTAAATATAATTAATGATTTAAATTGCCCCGATATTATAACTCCTTTCTCAACCTTGCCACCGAGATGCCCAACTGTTCCCGATATTTAGCTATTGTCCTTCTCGCAATACTATAGCCTTTTTCTTCGAGAAGATCTTGTAACTTTTGATCGGAATAAGGCCGGCGCTTATCCTCACTCTGAATAATTTCCTCCAAAATAATCTTAACTTCCAATGTAGAAACCTCCTCACCCTCGGTATTCTGCACGGACTCGGAGAAGAAATCCTTTAAACGCTTCGTACCGAATTCCGTTTGCACAAATTTACTGTTAGCTACCCGCGAGATGGTACTGATATCAAAATCGGTCAGAGTCGCAATATCCTTGAGAATCATCGGCTTGATTTTCTTCTCGTCTCCGGTCAGAAAATACTCCTTTTGATATTGCAGGATGGCGTACATAGTATTGTACATGGTATTTTGACGCTTTTTAATAGCATCGATAAACCACTTGGCTGAGTCTATCTTTTGCTTAATGAAAAGAGCGGCTTCCCTGTCTTTTTTAGTTAATTTACCTTCCTTTCGGGAAACTTTATAATGTTTCAACATGCCGCGGTACTGATCACTTACCATCAAGTCCGGCGCATTTTTGGAATTTAAAGTCAATTCCAACTCTCCATTGTTATTGTAAATGATAAAATCAGGGACAATATAGTGTGTAGGAGTATCTCGCTCGTCTCTGTAAGAGCTGGCAGGCTTTGGATTTAACTTTACGATCTCATCAATAATATCCTTCAATTCCTCCTCCTCAATATCCAAACTTTTGATTAACTTATTATAGTGCTTCTTCGAAAACTCTTCAAAATACTTCGAGATAATCAAATGCGCCTTCTGCATACAATCCTTGGTGTAATTAGCGCCCTCCTCCAGCGCTATCCTTCGCTCCAATTGTATAAGAAGACATTCCTTCAAATCCCGCGCTCCAATGCCCGGCGGATCCAGCGTTTGAACTACCTTTATCAGATGCTCAACCACCTCCTCGGTAGTTATAATATTATTCCCAAACATCAAATCGTCTATAATAGAGGAAGTTTCTCGACGCAAATAACCATCTTCGTCAATACTCCCGATAATCTGTTGGATTATTTTCTCTTCATCATCTTTCATCTCCAAGAGATCGACTTGCTTTTGCATTTGCTCGTGAAATGAACTGGCTACCGCAATAGGCATAGTTTGTTTTTCGTCCTCGGTAGCATTATTTTGGTACATATTGGTGGAGGAATAGGACGATTCATCATCCATATAATCATTCAGGAAATCCTCGACATGATACTCTTCTATGCTTTCCTCGTTGCTGTCTTTGTCCTCCTGAAAATCTTCCTCTTCACTTTCGTCTAAGGCAGGATTAGCTTCTATCTCTTCCTTTATTCTTTGTTCAAGGGCTGCCGTAGGTATCTGCAACAATTTCATTAGCTGAATTTGCTGGGGAGATAGTCTCTGGAGTTGTTTTTGATTTAGCCCTTGATAAAGCATAAGTTTTAGTGGGTTTTAAAATTCACCGCTGTAAATATATGCAAATTATATAATATGAACGAATAAGTTTTAACTAGCTCAAAAAAAATATTGAAGTCCTATTTATTTAACTTAAATTAGCCACTCAAATTGCTGTTGCAAGATCTTTAAAAGAGATTTATTGCAAGCACAATTTAATAAAACCCGACATATTTTGTTTTTAAACTTTAAAATATTGTAAAATGACCCCTACTATCCCACAGAGAATCGCTCTAGCGAGAAATAAAATGAAAGAAGAAGATATCGATGCCATCATTGTCCTGACTTCTGATCCTCATCAAAGTGAATATTTGGCAGAACATTGGAAAACGCGGGAGTGGCTTTCGGGCTTTACAGGCTCTCAAGGCACATTGGTAGTGACGCAAGAGTTTGCCGGATTGTGGGTGGATAGCAGATATTATATTCAAGCCGAGCAAGAATTGCAGGGGACTGGAATTGAAATGCAAAAACAGCAGGTTCAAGGAGCAATGGAATATTTGGATTGGTTGCTTGACAATATGGATGAGGAAGATATTGTAGCTGTGGATGGTAGATGTATTTCAGTTAAAGACTTAGAGCATATTGAAACGGAATTAGAGATTTTAAATATCGAATTAGTAGCAGATCTCGATTTGGTAGGGGATATTTGGAAGGATCGTCCTTCATTACCTACTGAAGTGGCTTATGAATTTGCTGAAGAATATGCAGGACAGAGCCGGATGAAAAAACTGGATAGAGTTATCATTGAAATGTTGGAGAGTGAGGTGGATCACTATCTCCTTTCTTCGCTGGATGACATCGCTTGGTTACTTAATATCAGGTCTTCGGATGTCGAATGTAATCCTGTTTGTATTTCCTATCTTCTAATTGGAGTGAAGAATTCCATTTGGTTTGTGGATCAGAAAAAAGTTCCCGATCCACTTCGTGACAGTTTGAAGCAGGATAATATTTTTATAATGGATTATAGTGCAATCTATGAAGTATTGGCTGAATTGTCTTCAGAGGGTGGAATGCTTTTGGATCCAAGTACTACATGCTGGGATATTTATGATACAATTACAGATATAGATATAGTAGAGACTGAGGGATTGGTGATGGAGATGAAGTCGAGGAAAAATGAGGTGGAGATTAATCACTTGCGTGAAATCATGAAACATGACGGCGCAGCTATTTTAAGAACGGAAAGATGGCTAAGAAATCGACTGGACAATGGGGAGGAAGTTAAAGAGACGGAAGTAGGAGAACAGTTGAAAGTTGAACGCGCCAAAATTGAAGGTTATAAGGGGGAATCCTTTGATGCAATTGTAGGCTATAATGGCAATGGAGCCATCGTACATTATCGGGCCAAAAAAGGGCAGGATGCTACTATCAAGAATTCAGGTATTCTATTGGTGGATTCCGGCGGACAATATCTACGCGGCACCACAGACATTACAAGAACCTGGTCATTAGGTGAACCTACTGAAGAGCAGAAAAGGAACTATACTGCAGTTTTGAAAGGACATATTTGTTTGTCCTCGGCTGTGTTTCCGGAAGGAACGATGGGCGTGCAATTGGACATATTGGCAAGATTGCCTCTGTGGAAACTGGGATTGAACTATGGCCACGGGACAGGTCACGGTGTTGGTTTTTTTCTAAATGTACATGAACCACCGCAGGGTTTTACTCCCAATACGAGTCTGCGAGGTAGAACTATACATCTTCCGGGAATGATCACTTCTAATGAGCCCGGCTTCTACAAGGAAGGTGAATATGGCATTCGGATCGAGAATTTGATTTTAACGCAGGAACATAGCACCGGCTTTTTATCCTTTGCCAATTTGACATTGTACCCCTTCGAACGTGATTTGATTATTAAGGATGATCTAAATAAAGATGAAATAGAATGGGTAAACCAATATCATCAAGAGGTATTAAGTCATCTCTCGCCGCTCTTAAATGATGAGGAAATAAAATGGTTAGAGGAAGTTTGTAGACCGCTTTAGGATTATATATTGAGGCATAAAAGTTAAATAAAACCTAATACACAGATAGGTTTGAACAAAATTCTGATAATTTTTTTATCTTTGTAGGATATTTAGATATAGTAAACAGCTATATAATAATATATTTAATCAATATTCGGTGGGAATTATTGGTTTTTTGGTGAATCTTATCGGTTAAAAGGTGCTCAATCATTTATATAATTTTTTAGTTAAGATGCGATCTTAACGATAGAATTTTAATGCGATAAACGAATACCATGAAAATAATTATTTCAATAGCACTACTATCCTTTGTAGTGTTTACAGGGGTGCTTTTATATGATAACTACGAAAATAAGAAAATACTTTCTGAAAAAGAAGAGCTGGAAATCAAGCAGGAAGCTTTAATTCGCCTTTATGAAGCTACGTTTGAGTCCTCCCCTAAATCAGATAGCTTACTTTTATCTTTCAACAAACAGTACGGAACAGAATCTTGGACGACTTCACATATACAAAAGTTAACCGGATTTATGAAGCAGAAAGAGAGTGATTCTGATACCAATTTGGATTTCGAGTCTCAGCTTGTGCAATTTCAAATAGCACTTTCTGCAGCGAGGGACACCATTCAGATTTTAGAAGACGTAAATGCTGATCTTTTTGCAGAGAAGGAATACATTATTGATGATTTTTTAAAATCGAGAGAAGAACTTAATGAAGAACTTATGAGCAGGGAAGTTGCACTGACGCAATTGGAATCCAAATCTGATTCCCTAAGAAATATCATGCAGGTATCTGAAAAGGAAAAGGCTGAGGTTATAAAATTTAAAAGTCCATCCGGTGTAGAGATAACCTATTTCGGACAAATTAAATCCGGAAAACCTCATGGAGAGGGCATTGGATTATATGCCAATGGTAATAAATATGAGGGAGAGTGGAGTGAAGGCCAAAAGCATGGTCGAGGGAAGTATACTTTTCCTAATGGTGAATACTATGATGGAAAATTTGTCAATAATCAAAGAGAGGGATATGGACAATATTTCTGGCCGAATGGTGATGTGTATGTTGGATTTTGGTTGAATGACCGTAGACATGGTAAAGGCGTTATAAAAGATTATACGGGTAAGGTAATTAGCACCGGAGAATGGGTAAATGATGCTTTGAGCAAAACAGGGGATGTTAATTTTTAATTTTTCGAAAAAGAACTTCAAACTGATGAATGTAAATTCATTTTACTATTTGATGAGTATAATGTTCCTGTTATTCCTTTCAACGAAGGGTATTTCACAGGAATATGGCCTAAAGTTGGGTGGCACTGCTTCTTATCTCACGGGTTTGGAGAACATGGAGATAAAACCGGGCGGGCAAGTTGGAGCATTTGTGAAATTGGGAGGTGAAGAGGTCTTGTATTTTAAGGCAGAATTACTTCTTAGTCAGAAAGGGGCCAGAGCTTATGGTGATGACGTGGAAAAAGTTAATCTACTTTTTATTGATCTACCTTTAATGTTCGGAATTGTATTGAGCGAGGCGTTGCATTTGAATATAGGATTCCAGCCTTCAATGTTTCTATATGGAAATTATTCCTCAGGGGGGACTGATTTAAATATTGATAATTCACAACCTTCAGGAGCTTCTGAATTTGATTATTCCACCCTCATTGGTCTGGAATATAAAATTAATGATAGAATCTTATTAGGACTTCGATACAATCATTCCTTCGTACCAATTGTAAAGTACAATAACTCTTTTTTTGAAAATGAAAAATCTATCATTTCCAGAGTAGGGCAAATCTATTTGGGATATCGGTTTCGAAATTAATCGGAAAATCTAATCGAAGGTACTTGCTTTTCTTTCTTTCTGAAATCCAGAGATACATAGGCATTGAGCCTTAGCACCCACCTTTGTTTATATTGACTTCCTAAACTTGTATTCTGACCGATTGTGTACATCATTCCCGCAGTATAGGTAACATTCGGAGAAAATATATATCCAATAGAAGGATATAATCTCAAATCCTCCATTGGACTGTCAATTATAGTTCTTCCGCTTTGCAATATAATCTCCACATCCGGGTTGAAATAAATAGCTCCGGGCACTAACTGAGGTTTATTTAATGGGATCGACATATAAAATTTATAGCGCCATCTGTTTCTAAAAGTCCAATCAGAGGCCGGGTCATTAGTCCGTGTCCATCGGTGCTCAACCCGAATTCGATGATACATTTGGAAGCGTGGCCATGGCATTACAAATAGATATTCATGCCAGATCCTAGGTTCAGGAATTACATGATCTAAATCCGGATTGCCGGGTTCCGGTGAAAAGTCCAGTCTTAAAACACCTCCTAGCGAAACATTGAAATTTTTAGTTACAAAATATGACAATGCATGTCGATTATAAATCTGTGCCATCCTGCCAATATAGGGCGTATCATCATAATTGGCTCGTCTGTAATGAAATTCTGCTCTCCAAAAGAGATTCTCGGAAATTCTGAATTTGTTGTAGGAGCCAAGCCATAGATTTGTTCCGGGCTCACCAAACTCTGCCTGAGTAGGCCTTTCCTGAGCCTCCAAAGCACTAGGAATAACTACAAGTAATAATAGGATAATATATAAATACTTCATTATCACTAGTTAAATATTAAATTCAGATTCAGGATCTCTGCGACTCTCACCGGATCAGCAGTCTTCTTAACTTTTCGCTCAGCTTTTCGGGTGTTAATTTTAAGCAAATTAGCCATTTCAATATAAAGTGTTTCAAAATTTCGATTCGCTTCGGAAACATTGATACACTCTAATCTTTTAAGATTGTTGAAAATGGAAGGGAGTAATATCTCTTCATAAGCTTTCCAAATAGGAGGCTTAATATTCTCTTCCATATTAGTAAATGTATAAGGATTAAAAACTTGTCTGAAATAGCTATCTTTCAATTTGTCATGATGCCTAGGTACTAGCTCAAGTGTATTGACCAGTGTTTCGACCTCCTGCATACAGTGCATGAGCAAATCCACATTTTGAGATTTTGCTACTTCATCAGTTATTAGATCGGAAGAGCACACGTCTGAACCCCAGTCACAACGTGATATCTCGTATGCCGTCTTCTGCTTGAAAAAAAGAAACGAGGCGCAGGGCCAGCTCAACGAG
>CALCSX010000071.1 GCA_937894165.1 uncultured Saprospiraceae bacterium
AACTGCGGGTGGGGGTGCCCCTCTTCAGGGGGTTAGGGGGCTGGGAGGCCTTTGGAATATAAAATTGCGGGTTTTTTGAGCTGCGAGCTTTGGAGCTGTGGGCTGCGAGCTTTGAGCTGCGAGCTTTGAGCTGTGAGCCTTGAGCTGATGGTTTTGGAGCTTTGAGCTGTGAGGTCCACAGTGGGCTTTTTCAATTATGTATTAAAAATTTGCAGCAACTTGAGCTAGCTTGTTATAAGAATTAGTTTTGTCATGATTTTTGCTTCCTTCGGGCAAAAATCCCGCCAAAACCGGGTTTTTTCTGTTTGTTACACAGGGCTTCACCCTGTGCTGAGATATTGCGCCCGCTTCGGGGCTTTGTGTGAAATAGGGAGATACATTTTCAAGCTTGCACGGGCAACAAATTTGAACGCGGATGAAAAATTCTCGTGGTTCGAGAAATTTTGAATCCTAACTTAGATTTTATTTATATCTTCTAGAATTCACTAGGGCACAAGTTACAGACTTGCGCCAGCATATAATATGAACTCGAATTATGAATTCTCGTGGTTCGAGAAATGAATTGGGAATTGAGTTAGAATAATCTACGTGCGGGAATGTTGTTGATCGTAGTTGGGAAGGCAAAATGAGGGGCTTTTGGTGCAGTTAAGTATTCTGAATAATCAGAAAATAGTGTTTGTTTTTACCTTTTTTCTAACTAATCGAACAAAATTTCCATTGTAAAACTATTTTCAACTGTTCCAATAGAATGTTGATTTGAACGGATTCCAAAAGAGGTAATCCAAGTTGAATATATTTGTTTCCTAGTGTTGGTTATTTCTTTAAAAGCATCTTTTTGGTGTTTTGTTTTTTCAGCATCTTTGGCACTAAAAGGATATAAACCATCATAAAATTTCATTTCACAAAGATTTATTACGCCATCCTTGCGGTCTATGACCAAATCAATTTGTGTACCATTATTATTCATTATTTTCGTTTGATAAAAAGAATAATTTTCGCTGTAAACACCTTGAATGCCTAATGCTTTTTTAATCTTTTCTATATGTTGTAAACAAATGTTCTCAAAAGCATATCCCATCCAAATTTTGTAGGTTTGAGTGCCTTGTAAAGTCATAAAATATCCTGATTCCGGATTTGTAGCTTTCTCAATAAATCTAAAATAGAACAGCGTATAATAATCTGTAATTCGATAAATTTTGTCTTTTGTCTTTTTACCAAATGCATGAGAAGCTTGAATAAATCCCGACTGTTCAAGTTCTAGAATTACTTTAGTCAATGCGCCACCATTTGCAATAGAAGATTGCTCTGCTAATTGCTGTCTATTTAGTCCTGATGCTTTTTTACTTAAAAGAGCCACCAATTCTTCGTGTCGATCAGCTTTAATAAATAAGGCTTGATATAGATTTTGAAATTCATTTCTTAAAAAGCCGTTTGGTTGAAAACATTGCTTATCAATATTTTGTGCAGCACTTAAACCCTTTTCAATAAGATTCAAATAGTGAGGCACACCGCCGAAAACCATATAGATTTGAAGAATCTGAAATTGAGTTAAAACGATACCTTTTTGGGTCAAAAACTGCTCGGTCTCATGGAGTGAAAAAGGCTTTAAATTAATATATTTAGTTACACGATTATGAAGTCCACCTTTATCGTTCAACACTTTTTCAATCATATACGATGCAGCACTGCCACAAATAATGACCAACATTTTATGGCGTGAAGCATGTTGATTCCAAAAATGAGTGAACGCAGTTTTAAATCCCGACTTGGGGCTATCTAACCATGGAAATTCATCAAAAAATAAGACAGATTTTTTTGTTCTTTGATTAGATTCCAGGCAATGAGAAAGTATATCAAAAGCCTCCAACCAATTTTTGATTGGAATATTAATTGCGCATGTCGGAAAAACACGAGTTAGTTGTAATTGAAAATTCTGTAATTGGACGGACAAAGAGCCTTCCTTCAATCCTATTAGCTCAAAATCAATTTTGGTATCTAATGTTTCCCGCACCAGATAAGTTTTACCAATTCTTCTTCGACCTACTACTGCCAATAATTCTGATTGTTCAGAATTTAGTAATATTTGAATAATTTCGGCTTCCTGTTTTCTTCCTATCATGTTATAAGTCGCTAAATCAATGCCAAATATACATGATTTAGCGAGATATATAAATATATATCGCTTAATATGTTTATTTTAATGTAGTTTTAGCGAGTTATAAATAAATTATTATCACTTCTGAACGTATAGGGGAATTAAGTATTAAAAATTACCACCAACTTGCGCTAGCTTGTTATAAGAAATTAGTTTTGTCATGATTTTTGCTTCTTTCGGGCAAAAATCCCGCCAAAACCGGGTTTTTTCTGTTTATTACACAGGGCTTCACCCTGTGCTGAGGTATTACGCCCGCTTCGGGGCTAGCCTTCGGCGTTCGAAGTTTTATCGCCTTCGGCTCTGTTATGAGTTCTGGGTTGGGCAAGTTCTTGGATTTTGATGCAATTATTAGGTTACGGAATATATCCTATTATATCAGGATATACTCCTAGGTCGTTCAATCCAACCAAGGTTGTTGAGTAGAAACGATGTCGTTGAGCAGAGTCAAAAAGCCGGCTATAGAATAGTAAGTGATGTCTTTATGCCCATTCATTTTGAGAAGTCGAATTAGAGGCGAAACGCCGTTTCTAAAAACAGAAAAAGTAATAAACAGCGAAGCAATAAACTGGTAAAAGTTTAGAGGGTTTAGAGGAATGTTCCACTAAACAGCGAAGTGCTAAACAACAGAGTCCTAAACAGTGAAACGATAAACTACAAAGGTTTATGGAGTTTATAGGATTTATAAAAGAGTTCCAATAAATTACATAGCCTTCAAAAGTTCAAATATACAGTGAAACGATAAACCGTGGAATGGTAAATTGTTAATGGTAAATGGTAAATTGGTGGGCAGCTGAAGCGATAAACTGGTAAAAAGTTTAGTGGGTTTAGAGAGTTTAGTTGGATTAGAAGATCAAAATATGAGCGAAGCGATAAACACCAAAGGGATAAACAGCGTAGCGATAAACAGCGTAGCGATAAACAGCTTAGCTTAAGATAAACGGCGAAGCCTTAATTAATCACTTTTTCTCTAAACAATCTCAACTCCATGCCGTGAATATACCTAAGGCTATCATTTCTCATTTGCTGGTAGAGTGAAATATTATGCTGCCCTTCCTGAAGAAAGGTAAAGCTTTCCTGCATCACAAACTCTGAGGTGCATAAATCCCCGGAACATTCGCCATTATGATTGCCTCGTTTGTCATAGAGGTCGAGGGAGAGGATTTGGGAGGTAGTATCACCATTAGGGAAATGGGTGACGACCTTGGTGTATATATTTTGGTAAGGGTAGTCTTTTTCGTTAGAAATGGCGAGGTAGAGGTGGTAATTGTCGCTGGTATCAGGGGAATTGAATTCGAAGTTTACCGGCTGATTCCAGGTCCACATTTGGTTGGGAAATTCATGTTCGATGGTCAAAATAGGAGCCTCCGAGTTGCATCCTACAAAAAAGCCGGAAAGAACCACTAAAACCAACAACTTTCTATTTAATAACTTCATTTACCCTTTAATTTATTGAAAATAAACCTACTCAGGAAATCCCTTCGGCTTTCTAACGGTAAAAACCCTGGAAACGTTGAAACCAAAACGAATATCTCCTCTATCCCAACGGCCTGTATTTTCAAACATAAAGGCGCGCTCAAACATGCCCGTCGAATTGGAAAAGTGCAGCTGGAATACATGTCCGCCCGTCTCAATGTCAACTCCTACCGAGAATCCATTGGTAAACTCATCGCCCAAATATTTGTCAGGAACATAAATATATTCTGCCGTCAGTGCCACCCGGCTGGACAATTTATGCCTCCCCGCAATGCCTATTGCAAATCTATCATTAAAATCCGCAGCTGTTGGCACTAAATTGTAGTGAATCATGGTAGGTGATAGTTGAAGAGAGAATTTATCATTGAATTTTCTACCTACGATGGCCTGAAAACTATAAGAAAGTCTGGTGCTAAAGGGTGGTTTGACATCTCGATCATCTTTTTGAGTGCGAAGAGCCGTTCCTGCCATCAGAGAAAGTGATAACGGCATTACTCGCGCGCCGCTGCTCTGTCTTAGGATTTTACTTTTCAAGTATCCATCGAATGTCTTATCAAAGCTGCTTCTCCCTATTCCTACTTGCAACCAGTCATTGATACCGTAATCAAATCCAATTCTTATCACCGCATTGTCCAGGCCGAATAGATTGTAAAGCATTCCTACGGCATATTTATCCAAGCCTTTCGCATCAGGACCATAAAGTTGGTTGACACCGTCACTAAGGAATCCAAATCTATGCGATATTTTAAAATCCAAGACCCCTGAAGCTGTATTTTCCAATGAATGAAGATTGATGACTTTATTTGTTTTGAAGGCAGCAATCGCATATTCTATAGTCGGTTCGTTCTCCTCCTCCAGTAGACTGAGCAAGTCGTCATCCTGTGCATTTAGGCTTGAAGAAAGAAAACAAACAAGGAAAAATAAGGTCAGGTAAATTCTAGTCATCAGTTTGGAATTTAATTTTTTTATTTCTTGTTACTATTTTTTCAATTCTTCTAGGCTAACATTAACCTTTATTTCCATTTCTTTGGCAATCTTATCTCGTACTACGGATGGAATATCAACATTGTGGTCTTCAGGTTTAACCTTAAAGTCTGATTTGGCAGTAATCGCACCATTTTTTACTGTAAATATGGCATTGGTTTTCACCGGCTTGCTGACGCCTTTAATTTCGATGTCACCGTTGAGAGGAAAGGTATAGGTTCCATCATTCTTCAATTTTTCAGCGCTGAAATTCTCCAATTTTCCTTTAAAAACAGCCTTTGGGTATTTTCCTGACTCCAGATAATTCTCATTAAAATGCTCTTGCATCAGCGCTTTTTCGAATAAAAAACCTTTGATAAGCACTGCAACCTGAACCGCACCACTGGCTCCGTCGACAACCACTGAGGCGCTTCTATTATAAGCTTCGATATTCTCCATGGGCGTTTCTGAGAAGAAAGAGACATTGCCTGTTTTAGTAAAATATTTTTGTGCGAAAACCATATTTGCCAATAAAATTATGGCGATGGTGAAAGTAATTTTTCTCATTTAAAATTTCTTTTTAATTTACAACAACACATCTGCGCATGGCGACATCCATAAGATATCCTGTACACAAACACTTCAAACTTATTTTCTCACCTTCTACGAAAAGGGAGCTATTATGATCACTTAAATCATCCATTTCGCAAATAACTCCTGAAACAGGGTTTTCCGTATTTAAAATTAGGGTTATTTTATCGGTAGTGGCATCGACTGAGCCTATTTCTCCGGTCACCTCAATTACTTTATCGACATATTTTTCGTTAGCTACTGCTTCGTCTGCTTCAAAATCAATCAGCAATTCATCAGTACTTAGACTGAATTCAGCAGTTTGTCTGCTCATATTATCATGCGGTTTGAAATACATGGCTAGACCAATAATAATGGCCGTAACAATAATTAGTCCCAATAATATAAATATTTTCCTTTTCATGATTTCTATTTTAGGTGACTAATTATTAGGGGCCGAATCACTAATCCA
>CALCSX010000072.1 GCA_937894165.1 uncultured Saprospiraceae bacterium
CGAAAGCGTTGGCGTCCCCTTCAGGGGAATGTGGGGCGCGCGCAGGGAATTTACATTGTACTCTTCCTGTTTTGTGCACGATTTGATTGTTTAAAACAAATACTATTGATTTTCAGGAATGTCTAATTTCAAATTTTGCAATTTGGGTCACGCTTTGCACAAAACAGGAAGAGAAATAAATTGATGAAGACTAACCCCCCTCCTTACCTAACAAAATGGCACAAATGTCCATTTTTCTTCAACCATTTTTCCTTCATTTCATAGCTGCTGTCCGCCTTTCCGACCAGTTTCCAGAAAGCTGCCGAATGGTTCATCTCCACCAGATGCGCCAATTCGTGAATAATCACATAATCCATCACCGGCTCCGGCGCTAGCAATAGCCGCGAAGATAGATTTATATTCCTTCGACTAGAACAGGAGCCCCAGCGCGAATGCAGGTATTTCAGCTTTACGTCATTGATGTGTCTGCCGAAATGCTGCTTATTCAAATCCATCGTTTTGTCCGTGATTCTCTGAAGATATTTGTTGCTGATCAAGCGACTTACCAGTTGATTGATGGTATTGTTTTGATCAGGATTGGGTTTGCGAAGGATCTCGGGAAGATGCAGTTTAATATCAGCTCCCTCCCGCACGGCTTTGAGGGACTCCCTGTCAGAAAACTCGAAATGCAGCCTGTATTCTGTCCCCAGAACGGCAAATTTCTGCATATTTTCATCCAATTCCCGGATGATTAAATGATCGAGACTTTGTGGCTTTTTTCTTGCGATCTCCAGCAACCATTGTATAGCTGTGGCTTCATGTTTAGCCCTATCCACCTCAGAGGAATAATCCGGAAGTCTTAGGATTACAGCATTTTTGCCCACCGACACCCGCCAGCCATTGCGCCGCTCCACATGAATATCCAGGGGAATCCGCTTCCCGCCCGCATCTACCGTCTTCTTCTTTACTAACATTGAGATCGTTTACGCGGTAAATTTATCATTTTTTGGATAAAAATAAAAATGGCATGGGCGTGCCCTTCACAGACCACAGGAGATGTCAATTGTAGAAAAGATTTCCATGGTCTGTTCAGGTCGCTCCTCTGCGGAGTTCCGTCCCCTGCTCCGCTGCGCTACGTCGGTGACCGAGTCCTGCGAGCAGCTCACGCGGGATTCTCGTGGTTCGAGAAAGGCGCCTGCATTCCTGATTCTCGAACCACGAGAATGGGTGAAATGTCATAAAAATTTTTTATTTTAGTTTACTAGATTTTTATCATTTTTAATTAGGACTAGATCTTTTGGGAATTTTTAATTCAGGAGATAAAACGAGCTAATAAATGTATTTCAGATTATATTATCATCAATCCTGCAAAATGGTAAAAGGATAAGTTGTATAAAAAATGAAAAGTGCATTCATTAAATTAATGCATTAATCTCTTTCTAAAAAGTTTATTTTAGCCCTTTAAATCATCTGCCTGAGAAGTTATAAATAGAGAAATAGCCAAACCATGGGAGGAAGTATAGAAAAAATTTGTTATCTTAAAATATACAGACTAAAAATTAAGATATGACTAATACAATCACCTTTCTCCTCTGTTCCTTCCTATCCCTTACCGGCATTGCGCATAGCCCTGTCGGTGTATGGGAGGCTATCATGACTGCCGAAAATGGTGACGAGATAAAAAGTGTAGTCATCTTTGCTGAAGGCTACCAAGTTTTAAGTATCTATAACAACACCACCGGCGAATTTTATCACTCCAATGGCGGCACCTGGAAATTGGAGGGAGACACCATGACAGAAATGGTAGAATTCGATACCGATGATGCCGATAACGTGGGTACAGAAGTCAGTTTCAAAATAGCAATTACGGATAATTCCTTAGAATTAATAGAAAACGGGATGAAATTCCGCAGAATTGATGATGGAGAGCCCGGAGCTTTGCAAGGAGCATGGCTGATAGCCGGTAGATTGACAGATGGAGAAACTCAATTAATCGATACCAATAGATCGAGAAAAACTATGAAAATTCTATCCGGAACTCGATTTCAATGGATAGCTTACGATACAGAGACAAAAGAATTTATGGGGACCGGCGGAGGCACCTACAGCACAGAAAATGGAGAATATCGTGAGAATATCGAATTCTTTTCGAGAGACGATTCCAAGGTCGGACTTAACTTAATATTTAAATATGAATTGATTGATGGTAATTGGCATCACTCAGGTTCATCTAGTAAGGGAGATCCCATCCATGAAATTTGGAGTAGAAGGGAGTGATTTATCATGTAGGAAGCAAAATATAAGATTATTACTCATCGAATCTTTTAAGCTATAACATCTAAAGGAAAAATATTCCGCTACCAATTTTCACGAGATGATCATCAAGGAATGTAGTTATTTTAGGCAGTACAGTGCGGTTTAAGGAAACTAGAAATATTCAAATACAATTTCTTATAATATTTGATCCGGAAATTATCCCCTGCTAAAATATCTCGAACACTTCCCTCCCGCATCAGCGCTGTGTAGTGGTGACGAGCGAAGGGAGGAAGACCGGAACTCAGTGGAGGGCCGAGCGATAGCGAGCCACGAAACATAGCGACCCGGCGACCCAAGGAGCAAGGGTGATGCTCTGCTCGTCCCTTTCTTAAAACCTAAAATAATATCAAAACCTTGTACTTTTTGTCTCAACGAGAATTACTAAGTTTTCCTAAAGAAATCAATAATTATTTGATTCTTATAAAAAGCATTTTTACAATATAGTTTTTATATAAAGCAATTTTGATATTTAGTTTTTATAAAAAGCTTGTATTTTGATAATTTAAATTGAAAAAAGCCTGCTTGACTATACAGACATGCTCTGATTGTTAAAATGTTTATAGTGTGGTGTATTGAAATGTTAAGACATAAAACATCAAATTTATCATTTTTTGAAAATAGCTCTTTAATTTCTTCAGTATTTTTAATTTTTAATGTCGAATATCTAATTCAAAAAAACCTCCTTTAGCTGAGCGACATATCATCATTTTCAGCTACTTATTTCTCCGTCAAATTATATTAATACTGCCTTTAATCCTTTCTCCATATAAAAACTTCTTGCCTTTCGAACGACCTTTTAAACAAAGTATAACCGGACTTTTAAACAAAGTTCAGTGTTTTTGATCCACCTATATTTGTACTATTAATTGTAACAAAAAACAAATAAAAAAATGGAAACAATCTTAAACAGTACAAAAAAGGTACACGAAACAAAAACCGCATCTGAATTGCTAAAAGATTTTTTAGAGAGTGTTAATGCAGGGAATCCCAAAGTTGCTGCCTCATTCTTTGCAAAAGATGGCTATCTCGAAGCTCCGTATGTCGCATCATTTGGGATGACTTCAAAATTCGAAGGTCAGGAAGCAATAGCTGCTTCTATGGCAGGTATGCTTCAATTAGCACCGGACTTTCACTTTACCTCTGTCAAAATCATTATGGAAACACCTACACAAGTTGTGGCAGAATATGAAAGTGAAGCCACACTAACCAATGGCAGACCTTATAAAATGCTATACATAGCTTGTTTAACTACACAGGAGGGCAAAATTGAATCTCATAGAGAGTTTCTAAATACTGTACCATTTGTTGAAGCATTTTTTCCCAATGGTTTACATGATTTAATATCCCCAAAATAAACAGGTCATGAAAGTAACGAAAAACATGCTTCATAAAGAACTCCAATCAAGTTATTGGATATTGAAAGCTTCATCAAAATTACTGATGAACAATATGGGTTTGAAAATGCTGAACTTAAATAGTGCTAGATTAAAGGGAAAGGACATTTCAGGTCTAAACTGCGAGGAAAAATTCATTCAAAGTAGAAATGGAGGACCTGAAATCCGAATCAGAATTTTCAAGCCCTTGAATCATTCCGGTCAATTACCGGGAATGCTTTACCTACACGGAGGTGGTTTTATTATAGGAAGTCCGGAAGAATTTCTAACTGTGATAAAAAATTTTATCGATGCAAAGCCGTGCATTATCGTGGCTCCCGATTATCGCAAATCACACGATGCTCCATTCCCTGCAGCCTTTAATGATTGCTATGACAGTCTACTATGGCTGAATGAAAATATACAGGAATTGGGAATCGTATCAGAAAATCTGATAGTGGCAGGACACAGTGCGGGAGGTGGTTTAACTGCCGCAGTCACACTAAAGGCGACAGAAACAAACGATGTAAAAATTGCTTTTCAAATGCCTGTTTATCCTATGTTGGATGACCGCCAAATCACCGAATCGTCAATGGACAACAATGCCCCAAATTGGGATTCAAATTCAAACCGCATGGCATGGTACAAATATCTAAATGGCCTAAAAGAAATACCTGTTTACGCTGCTCCTGCCCGCTCCAATAACTATTCAAAACTTCCTCCCACCATCACCTTTGTTGGAGATCTTGAGCCATTTCGAGATGAAACAATAGAATATGTTGAAAATTTAAAAAAGGCCGGAGTCCCAGTAACTTTCAAGCTGTTCAAAGGATGTTTTCACGCTTTTGAAATACTTTTTCCAAAATTGGAAATTAGTAAAGAAGCCTGGTCCTTCTTATTAACAGCATACTGTCGAAATGTTGATGAATACATCTTCAAAGCTTACACTTAAAAAGACCTTTTAAACAAAGCAAGTTCGGACTTTTAAACAAAGTTCGCATCTGTCCCCCTATCTACCTTTATATTATCAAATATATTTAAAATTTAAAAAAATGAAATTTAACAATTATCAAGGTGCAATGCAGAAACCGATTGACTCAGACTTCAACGCACAGTCAACTTCTATGGAGGTTATTAAAGGCATTGATCTCACAGGAAAAACTGCAATCGTCACAGGCGGTAACACAGGTATTGGTCTGGAAACCACAATAACACTTTCTCAAGCCGGAGCGAATGTTATTGTTCTTGCGCGAAACATTGAAAAGGCAAAGAAAAATTTGCAAGGGATAGAGAATGTAGAAATTGAAGAGATGGATTTGCTGAATCCCGATTCAATTAATGCATTTGCTGAAAAGTTTGTGGCTTCGGACAGACCTCTACATTTACTTATCAACAACGCAGGAATAATGTGGGTTCCATTGCGGCGTGATTCACGTGGCATCGAGTCTCAATTAGCCGTAAACTATTTAGCACAATTTCAACTTACAGCTAAATTATGGGAATCTTTGAAGAAAGCCAATGGAGCGAGAGTTGTAAATGTGTCATCCCACGGACACCAATTTGCACCTTTTAATTTTGAGGATCCAAATTTTGAACATCATGAATATGAGACCCTGCTTGGCTATGGTCAATCGAAAACTGCTGTCAATTTATTTACGCTTGAATTGGACAATCGAGCCAAAGAATTCGGTGTCAGAGTTTACTCTGTTCATCCGGGTGCCATTGGTGGAACTGAATTAGGCAGAGAAGCACCCATAGAATTATTTCAACATATGGGCTTCTGTGATAGTGATGGAAATATCTTTCCGGAAGTTGCTGCCTCATTAAAAACCATTCCCCAAGGTGCAGCTACCACTATTTGGTGTGCCACAAGCCCACTTCTCACTAATAAAGGTGGTATTTATTGCGAGGATGTTAACATAGCCGCTCTCGCTACCGATACTTCTGTGACAAATGGTGTAAAACCTTATTCATTAGATGAAACCAATGCTAAAAAATTGTGGACATTAAGTGAAGAAATGACAGGTATAAAATTTCAAATTCAAAAACAATAAATAAACTTTAAAATGGAAAATTCAAAAAATATGAATCCTGAGAGACTTCTTTTTATAGATGGTCAACTAACACCATCAGAAAGTGGCGATACCTACGAAGTAATTAATCCTACAACTGAAGAAGTTGCCGGAGTTGTTTCAGCAGCCTCCTTGGCAGATGGCAACAGGGCTGTGGCTGCTGCAAGACGATGTTTTGATGAAACCGATTGGTCAACCAACACAGAAATGAGAAGGAGAGCCTTAACTCAATTACGTGATGGATTAATGGCTGTAGCTGATGAATGGCGTCACCAACTTGTGGCGGAAAGTGGTGTTCCACTCGCTTTTACCTACGGCCCCATGTTAGATAGTTCAGTATCTGACATCAATTATTCTCTAGAACTGTTTCAAAACTACAAATTTGAGCGCGAGATAAAGGATCTAGGATCACCGATGGGCGGTGCTGCTTGCAGAATAGTACGCAAAGAAGCTACCGGGGTGGTCGTTGCAATTACACCTTGGAATGCACCTGTACAAACCAATTTACAAAAAATCATCCCCGCACTTGCAGCAGGATGCACAGTAGTTCTCAAGGCAGCTCATAACACACCTTGGGCAGCAACGATGATTGGTCGCGTGGCATCTAAATGTCATGATTTACCGCCCGGGGCACTTAACATTCTTACCTCAGGTGCCGGTGGTGCATTAGGGGCTTCCCTAACGTCTGATCCTCGAGTGGATATAGTTTCATTTACGGGTTCTACGACCACGGGAAGTCGTGTAATGGAAAATGCCGCAAAAACCATTAAAAAAACCTTGTTGGAACTGGGCGGTAAATCGGCCATGATAGTTCTCGATGATGCAGACTTCACGCAAACGCTACCCGCAGCCGGCTTTGTTTGTGCCAATGCCGGACAAGGATGTATTTTGAACACAAGATTATTAATTCCAAGATCTCGCTATGCTGAAGCAATTGCTATTCTTGAAACAGTATATCGTAATATTCCTTTCGGTGACCCTACTGATACGAAAAACATTATGGGACCTATGATTAGTTCTTCACAAAGAAAAATTGTATTAGACTATATTGAGAAAGGAAAAGCAGAAGGAGCACGCTTAGTGGTGGGAGGTAGCATACCAAAAGAAAATAGCAAAGGCTATTTTGTCGAGCCAACACTCTTTGCGGATGTTGATAATAAAATGACTATTGCACAAGAAGAAATTTTTGGTCCGGTACTCGTTGTCATACCGTTTGACGATGATGAAGACGCTATTCGAATAGCCAATGATTCCATCTATGGTCTGTCCGGATCTGTTATTTCCGCATCCATAGAACGTGCCATGCATGTAGCTCGAAGCGTACGTACCGGATCCATGAATGTCAACGGTGCTTTCTTCTTTTCGGCTAATGCACCATTTGGTGGTTACAAACAATCCGGTATCGGTCGGGAAAATGGTATCGAAGGATTCGAGGAATATCTTGAAACTAAAACAATAGCAATTCCGGTCACTACAAATAATTAAGCAATAGAAAATTTGGTAGTGGTTTGATCACTACCAAATTTTTAATTTTCAATCCAAATGGGATATATTTATACAAAATTACCTACATTTTGTAGTATCGATAGACGTATCCTTATAGAACTTAAAAAAATGGAACACACATCAAAATATCTGATTCCTGAAATAAAACTATCGTGTTATGAAGATAAGTTTTCCAGGACAGAAATAGTATTTGACCAACATATGCTGATTTGGTTCATTTCAGGGGAAACCAAAATTGTGCAGGCAGAAGCAACGCATACTTTCAGGACAGGTGACATTTTTCTTATTCCAAGAAACAAGCCCGCAACAATTATCAATTACCCAAAAGATGGCATGCCTCATAAAACTGTGGTTATGCTTTTAACTGAGAAAATTCTTAGGGATTTTTATACCAACATACAGGTCAATTCAGGAATAACACCGGTATCGAAAATTTATAGTTTCAGCAATCACCCATTGTTAGAAAGTTGTCTTTCCTCCCTAATTCCGTATTTTGAGGTGAAGGGTAGTTTTCCGGAAAATATAGCATTGCTAAAGATTACAGAAGCAATTAGCATCCTAAGAGTTATTGATGGCGAGGTGGATAGTGTATTGGCAAATTTTGATGACCCGCATAAAGTCAATTTGATCAGCTTTATGGAAAAAAATTATATGTTCAATATGCCACTGGAAAAGTTCAGCTATTTAACGGGAAGAAGTCTTACTACTTTTAAACGCGATTTTTTGAAAGCATTTAAAATTACTCCGCAAAGGTGGTTGACTAAGAAACGCCTTGAATTGGCACATTATCAACTTGCTGAACAAAAGAGCAAACCCATTGAGGTTTGTTACGAAGTGGGATTTGAAAATTTATCTCATTTTTCATTTGCATTCAAAAAACAGTTTGGTTATGCCCCGACAGAATTGATCAACCAAAGAGCTAGATAATCGCTGCCTAAGAGTCCTTTTACTTCTAAAATTTTGTCTTTGAGCTTTCTTTTTAGCGCAAGAAAGCCACTTGTATGCTTGTACATAAAAGCTAGTATACTCATTTATCCAATTAATATCAATGAAAATGTTGACAGCATTAATTTTAATATTTAAGAAGCTTTTTTCACGAAAAGAGCCTCCAACTATCAGTACCTATACTTCTAATGTGGCTTTAAAAACCATTAAACCAGGGAGCTTAGGGACTCCCTTGGATCGGAATGGTTTATTCATCAATTATGAATTTCCAACAGTAATTAGTTATAGCGCGATTCTAAAATATATATTTCAGAGAAATCCGCAAAGGAAACAGAAAAAAAATGATGATTGGCGCATTTCCGTTTCTAAAAATGATGCGTGGATTTCTGATACTTCCGATAAAATAGTTTGGCTTGGACATGCAAGTTTTTTTATTCAATTATCAGGTATTCGAATTTTGATAGACCCTGTTTTTGGAAAGCTGCCTGTTGGTAAAAGGTATTCAGAACTGCCCGTAGAACCAAATAAACTGCAAAACATTGACTATATTTTGATTTCACATGCTCATTATGATCACTGTGATAAAAAAAGTTTGAAAATATTGACTGCCAATAATCCACAGGTTGAAATATTATGTGGGTTGAAACTTGAAGATTTGATTACAAAATGGACTGCAAACACGATTCAAACTGCCGGTTGGTATCAGCAATATCAACTAAATAGTCAATTGAAGGTATCATTTTTACCATCGAGACATTGGTCGAACAGAAGTCCCTTTGATATTAACAAAAGCCTTTGGGGAGGTTTCATGATCCAATCCAAAAACAAAACAATATATTACAGTGGTGATTCCGGTCATGGTTCACATTTTAAAACTATTGGCGAGCTTTTTCCAAATATCGATGTCGCCTTAATTGGTGCCGGCG
The DNA here is from genome assembly GCA_937894165.1 of uncultured Saprospiraceae bacterium. Lineage (GTDB taxonomy): Bacteria > Bacteroidota > Bacteroidia > Chitinophagales > Saprospiraceae > CALCSX01. The sequence continues at coordinate 9,118 of CALCSX010000072.1, forward strand.
CTTATTCTCCCACATGGTTTATGTCCCCACATCATCAAGACCCTTACCAAGCTTTAGATGCATTTCATGCAACAGGGGCAAAGACTTTTATCCCATTTCATTATGGAACTTTCGATTCGGCAGATGAACCACTGAGTGAACCGGAGAAAATACTTACCACGCTCAATGAAGAAAAGAAAATTAAGAACTCACTCAAGCTTTTAGAGATTGGAGAGAGCTTCCCGGTATAAATTGATTAATTTATCTCTTAAAAACTGACTTATGTATGTAAATAAAAATCTCAATCTGAATTTAATGTGGCGAACAGGGGGAGGGCATTTGGTTTGGATAACAGCGTGGTCAACCTGCGTCTTATTTCTTTATATCTTCTTAGATTTAAAGTGGATTCCGATTCCATGGATTGCGGTTGGGGTAGTTGGTACGGCGGTGTCATTTTATATCGGTTTTAAAAACAATCAGGCATATGATAGAATGTGGGAAGCGCGCAAAATATGGGGTGGAATAGTCAACATCAGCAGGATGTGGGGCAGCAATTTGCGGGGGTATATTTCTAGTGAGTTTACTACTGTTGATAAAGAACTAATAAATGACACTATTAAAAAGTTAGTGTACAGACATATTTCCTACTTATATGCCCTTCGGAATCAATTGCTCATACCCGCGCCATGGGAACACGTTAGCCTCAACTCACATGTTGCCAGCGTTAACAAAAAGAGAATGGAAAAATTTGGGATCGGGATGGTGGATAATAGTTTAACAGAGAATATGTTTCAAAAATATCTAGACAAAGCTGAATATTCAGAATTGACTAGATCTGCTAACATGGCGACACAGATTATTGATATTCAATCACAACACTTAAAACAATTACACGAAAAAAATATCATTAGTGATTTCAAACATATTGCTCTGCAAAATATACTAAATGATTTTTATGTCGAACAAGGTAAGGCTGAAAGGATTAAGAAATTTCCTTTGCCCCGCCAATATGCCAACGCCAGCCTTGTGTTTGTTTCTATTTTTATTTTTCTTTTACCTTTTGGTTTAATTGCTGAATTTGCAAAGTTAGGAAGTTACGGCATTTGGCTTTTTATTCCCGTAGTTACTATAATTGCATGGATGTTTTTATTGATGGAATTAGTAGGCGATTATACTGAAAATCCATTTGAAGGTCTGGGCAATGATATACCTATGCTTTCCATCTGTCGTACTATTGAGATTGACTTAATGCAAATGATAAAGGACAATGATATTCCTGAACCTATAGAAGCGATTAATGGTATATTAATGTGATAACATTAGCAAAAAGCCTGCTCGACTAATCAAGCAGGCTCGGATTGTTAAAAATGTTGAAAATCTTCTTATCCGCACTTGGTGTATCCGCAGCTTTTGCATTTCAGACAACCTTCCTCGAAGATCAGACCTTCTTTGTCTGAGCAGCTAGGGCAGGATTTGTCAGAAGCGACAGCTCCGTCCGGAATGTATTTCTTCAATGATCTCGCAATACCGTTCTTCCAGGTATTGATATTGTCATCATATAAGTTCAGGCCTGTAACCAGATCTACCACATCGGTGATAGGCATTCCGTGTCTCAATACGCCGGAAATTAATTTTGCATAGTTCCAGTATTCCTTGTCGAATGATCTTGAAAGTCCTTCGATGGTGATTCTGTAGCCATCTTTGTCGATGTATTGGAAGTCATAGCGCGACTCGCCGTCTTCAGATTTGTTTTTGATAACCCATCCTTTGTTGACATAAGCGGGTAGGTTGAAAGCTTCTTCCATCTTACCACTGAATACTTCGTAAGGTTTGCCATCAAGAACACCTACCACAGCCAACCATTTCTCATAGTCATTCTGGAATCTTACCAGATCCGCTTCCAATCTCTTCGGTCTCTTTGGCGCTATTCCTTCTCCTAGTCCGTTGAATTCCTCCACTGCTGCTTCCTTAGACTTGTCATTCGAAATGAGCACACCTGATCTTGAACCGTCTCTGTAAACAGTAATTCCTTTCAAGCCTTGCTTCCAGCTCTGTATATATATGTCTCCAACTTTGTCCACAGAAACATCTGAGGGTAGGTTGATCGTTGAGCTGATAGAGTGGGTAGTATATTTCTGAACCAATGCCTGCAATTCCACTCGCTTCATCCAGTCTATTTCCGGCGCTGTTGAGCCTGCGTAGGGGCTGTTGCTGATATCTGTATTGTTAGAAGCTTCCATCCAAGTCTTCAACTTGCCGTGGTAAACGTCAAACTCTTCCCAAGAATCGCCCATATCATCTACAAAACTTACAGTACCCGCCTTCGCTGAGGAATTGACCTTTCTTCTTCTTCTGTAAGACAACATGAATACCGGCTCGATGCCTGAACTAGTCTGCGCCAGCATAGAAAGCGTTCCTGTCGGAGCCACTGTGCTGATAGAGATATTTCTTCTACCATGCTTCATCATTCTTTGGTACAATTCCGGGAATTCTTTCTCCATCATTTGTACAAACTCAGAAGAGTTTTCAATCTCAGAATTGAATCCGTCAAACTTGCCTCTTTCTATAGCCATGTCAACTGAACAATCAAATTCAGCTTGCATTTTAGTTCTCATCACCGTATCGATCACAGCCATTGCCTCTGAACTGTCGAATGACATTCCCAATGCAGCTACCATATCCGCTAAAGCTGTAAAACCTAATCCGGTTCTTCTACCTTTCTTTCCGTTTTCATAAAGCAATTTCCAAGTGTCAATTTCTGATCTTTTGATATAATCAGGCTCCGGATCTGACTCTACTTTAGCGAGAATTCTCTCGATAGCTTCCAGTTCAAGATCAACCAAGTCATCCATCAAACGCTGCGCTTCATAAACTACTTCGTAAAGTTTTTCAAAGTTGATAGAAGCCTCAGATGTGAAAGGATTGTCTATAATACTATAGAAATTAACAGCTATCAATCTGCAGCTATCTCCACCTTGCATGGCTATTTCTGAACATGGGTTGGTGGAGCTGTTTCTGAATTCAGGATATACTGAGGAAGTGGAATAATGGTGCTGTCTGTCCCAGAAAATAAGTCCCGGTTCAGCCGTATTGTGGGCACACTTAATTATTGTCTCCCAAAGTTCTTTCGCTTGTACTTCTTTAACGTATGAAGGATTTTTACTGTCGATCGGCCATCTTAGGGTGTATTTTTCATCCTTCACCACGGCGTTCATAAACTCATCGGAAAGTCTTACAGAGATATTAGCTCCTGTCACCTTTGACAGATCCTGCTTTACCGTAATAAAATCCTCCACATCCGGGTGAGCTATATCTATAGTTAGCATCAAAGCTCCTCTCCTTCCGTTTTGTGCTACCTCACGCGTCGTGTTCGAAAATCTCTCCATAAAGCTAATTGCACCTGTAGTAGAACCGGCTGCATTCGATACGTCGGCATTTTTCGGACGTAAGCTTGAAATGTCAACACCTACGCCACATCTTCTTTTGAAAAGCTGCACCAATTGCTGATCGCTGTGCATAATTCCTCCGTATGAATCGAAAACTTCAGGTATCACCACACAGTTGGAAAGTGATGCAATCATTTGCTCATTTCCGCAAGCTGCCATGACACTACCTTGTGGGATGATGTATTTGAACTTGTCGAAATATTCAAAAATCGCTTTCTCGTCCAATGCTTTTCTCTCTCTACCGTACTCTGACAGGCTGCTTTTCTCGGCTATACTTCTTTTGTTGTACTTCGCTTCGATGCGAGCAAATTCTACTGCCATTCTTTTATGCATGTCGGCTGGACTCTTTTCCAGAAAATTGCCATGTTTGTCTTTCACAGCATATTTGTTGATCCATGTTGTGGCTGCTAATTCGTCGCCCTCGAAATAGGCCATACTTGATTTTAGCACTTCGTCGTAGGGGAAGCTTTTAGTCTTCATGACGGGTTTGGTTACTTGCATAATTCTTAATTTAAAATGTTCCGGTGATTAAGTGAATATAATTTCCAAAAAAAAATTGGTTGGTATCTAAGTTGTTGTCTCAAAATTATTTTATTTTTTCTAAAAAAAAAAGATATTATCATTTTTTTTAATAAAAAATTTTAAATCTTATCTTATAATATTTTTGATATATAGACAGTCGTCACATAAAAGGCTATAATTATCAATGATATATACATATTTTATTTTTATATTATTATTTTAACTAATAAAAAAAATAAAAAACATTTGAATATTTTTTATTTTTTAAATGAAAAACTTTTTTGTAGTTGTTTATTTTTTTTTCTGCGGAGAAGAATAAATACCTCAAAAATATTTTCAAAAGTAAGTCAAATTAAACACATATAATAAAAAAATTTTAATATGTTTTCCACATAAATTTGTTGAAAACTTTACTTCAATTTAATCTTTGATATCAGAAAATTTTATATATCAAATAGGTGCTTTGTGGGAAACTATTCTTTACAAAAAAACATTATTGATTCCGTATATTGATTTTGTGCGGGTTTGGCATTTTCGGGGAAGGTTACCAGCTTATACTTCTCAAAAAAAGATTGAGGTCAAAATTGTTATTACCGAGGCAAAGCACATATATTTACAGAAATTATTTTTAAAACTTACTATATATATTATGACTTACGAAGCAATAGGAAAACTCTACAGAAAATTTGCAACAGAATCTAAATCTGCCTCATTCCAGGCCAGAGAATTTGTGATCGAGACCAACGACAGCAATTATCAACAGTATATCAAGTTTCAATTGACCCAAGACAAGTGTGGCTTAATAGACAATATTAATGAGGGGGAGGAAGTGAAGGTGCAATTCGATCTACGAGGCAGAGAGTGGAATGAAAAATTCTTTACCAATCTTAACGCGTGGAAGGTAGAAAGTATTAGCAAGGATGCGCAGGGACCTTCAGAGCAACCTTTCGGAGATGATGTTTTCGGAGATGATGTATTTAAGGATCAGAATAACAGCATTGAGGATGATCTTCCATTCTAAATGCATACAAAATATTTTCAGCAAGCCTAAGCAGCTGCACCGAACAGATACTTCCCGGAGATTTTTCTTGGGTAGTATCTGTTTACTTTTTATACTTTTCAGCCATCCTCTCACCGCGCAGGATTTGCTGGGGGCTTCGACCCGATACGATGATGATTTGACACAATGGATTTTGTATTACGATAATGGAGGAGCGCAAGCTGAGGGGAGACTTCTCCTCAAAAATCCTTTACTTCCCAATTCCAATACCTGGATTTTTGATTTTGCCGGAATGGAAGGGGAGATAAAATTGCATACCATAGATGGAAATCACTGGGTGCTGAGCGGCATGGGTGAAAGAATTCATATCAAAACAGTTTGGCAGGACAGTTTCTGCGACTGGAAGATATCCACCAATGACATTTCAGTAGATTTCAGTTGCGTCTACACGGGAGATATGCAGAATTGGGAGATGCGAAACAATCGTTTAGGCGAACTCGAGATATTCACCACTTCGCTGAATGACCCGCGGGACTGGGGGATGAAATATGATGTGGATACTCAAGTTTATCCGTTGATACAGTTGGGGATGTTATTTGCGGCTATAATTTCTTCGATATAGGAGCGGCTTCGCAGTTTATCGTTTCACTGTTTATTTAGGCTTCGCCGTTTATCGCTTCGCTGTTGAGCACTGTGTTGTTTAGCACTTTGTTGTTTATTGGAACATTTCTCATCAACTAACAATTCGAAATTTTTTAATTCGTAATTGAATAAATCTCGCAGCTATTTCCCCTCAATATTCTCAAAAAGGGTCTGATGTTGTTCTCTAAAAACCTTCTCCATCATACGCGCGACTGGGAGGACTGACTTAAAAGTGACATCTTCGACCAGGTGGCATTTACCATCGATCTCTTGCAAACGAAAATCCATGGTGATATGCACTATTCCACTTACAACAGCCTTTATAGTGAGCTGATAATTCTCGAAATTCGGAAAAAACTGCGCTTTATAGGTAAAATTATAGGGAAATGGACCGATTTTCATACTTTCGTACACTTTATAGGTATCCTTATCAATTTTTTCCAACTTGGTGATGATGGGATGGACGGTGGTGAATTTCTCGGGATCTGTCAGATGGAAAAACACGTGTTCACATGAGTGATTGAACTGATAGGAAAGTTGCATAGGATCATTTTTTGCTTATATGCTGCAAAGATAGATTGCGGGGAGAAATTAAAAACGGAGCGAAGGTAGATTTAATACTTTTTTACATAGTCTCTGCAAAAAAAGTCCAATTACTGCGTTAATCTCGTATTTGAATCAGTCATATATTTTCTATAAACTCCTTAGATTCAAATACATTGAAAGCCATGTCCTTGAACTTTTCTTATCAGAGACATTTTTTAGGTAGTTTTCTTGCAAACATTACATATAGGTTTATGAGGATAAAATTGATTTATTCAAAATTATACCTCTTACGGTGATTGTGCAAGTTTTCTAAAGAAGGATAATTGGATTCAAGTTCTGGAAGCATAATCTGCAAATCTTCAAATTGATTTATGTTAAAAACTGAATTTTTGTTCTCTATAAAGTTTTTGTTAATTAGCACAGTATAATTATCTGAAATTGAAATTAACCCTCGATCAAAAGCTCTATGTAAATTAGGACATAAAGCTATTCCATTAGTTAGTGTCATCATAAGAATCAGAAAAAGGGACTATATGACAAGCATCAATCACGGTTATATTTGCTGTAGCATCAATTCTCATTCCAGAAACAGCGCAAGAATTATTGTAAATTTTAGGAATTTCACGTTTAAATATTCCACTTCGAATAAAGACCTCTTCTTGAAATGAATTTTCATCAAGCTCTCTTTTTAAGTCAATTATTTTCTTCTTGTAGGTTTCTGAATTTTCATGAATAATCATTCCTGAAGGTAAATCCTCATTGTAAAAGTCAGAAAATTGAGTCTCTGACTCAGGAAAGTATTTACTAAGAATAGCTATCCTAAGAATTTCTCTATTTTCTTGTTTCAATAATAAAGTAGAAAGTTCCATATCAATTACTGCTGAGTGAACAGCTGTCGTTAAATTGCCAAAATTTCTCATTGAGCTTTTCGAGTTAACCCACTTTTCACAACCGAAATTTGGAATCAATTTCCAAAAAGACTCAGGACTCATGTGATAAAATGGCAAAGCGAAAATAGAATGATGATTGGTAATTACAAATTTGCTCCAATTCGTTTTAAAAGCTGAAACCAACTCAGGAATTATAAAGATTTCAGAACCGGAAAATATTCCTTTATCATACAATTGAAGGATGCTCAATAATAGAATTGGCTTATGAGGCGCACCACCATTCTTATTATCTCTTTTTAAAGATGTAAAACAATAAATATAATAAGCTAAATCCTTAAGCATCGGAAAATGAAAATAGATCGGTGTTAATAAATTTAAATTTATCTATTTAAAAAACAGATCTCTGGTTTAAGATCTATTTTTTGTAAATAAGTTTTCAAATGGCTAAAATAACCTTTTTCTATAATAATTAATCCACCGGTTTAAGTAAATGTTATATGATTCGATTCTGCAAATCGTCTCCTGACCACTCCCCCCGCATCAGGGATAGTAGCGAGCACGAAGTAAAGCGGATAGCCCGACCCTGCCGACTCGCTGATAGAAAATCTCATATACTGCGTTACATGAACCTGATTTCGATCATAAAATTGCATCCAGACCGCAATATTTAAGTTTATGTTTTGAGTAGGTATTTTATAACATAAATGGGGATTAATTATCCTAATTAAATCAAATGTAGTTTTTTTTGCTTTGCCTAAAATTTTGTTATACTTTGTTGTTTTCATTTGATTTAGCTCGCTAGATCTTCATAAAAACGCCTCGTCTAACCAAATTTTAGGCAAGTCTGGATTAGAATTTTACTCCCGAATTCAGGTTTGTATTTGAATCAGTCATTTATTTCCTATAAACTCCTTGGATTCAAATACTTCGAAAGCCTTGTCTTTGAGATTTTCTATTAAGCGAGGTTTATTTAAATATTTTTATATGGAAACTCTTTTCAAAAATACTAAAAGGGAAATAATATATTATACAGGCAGGGTGATGCCATACAAATTCAAGAAATAATTTTGTTGAACCCAATAAATTAGGTGGGGAAAGAATCTTCTGTGGCTATTCATTCGAAGTCGAGTTTCTTATCCTCAGCGGTTTTCTGCTTTTTCTTCCAGCGCTCGAGTGCAAACTCTTTCATGTTCGCCACCTGATCTTTTTCGTCGACGATATCGAAGCCGAGAAGTGTTTCCATCACGTCCTCCAAGGTAGCAATACCGTCCATACCGCCGTATTCATCAACGATGAGTGCGATGTGTTCGCGCTTGCTCAGCATCGTCTCCCAAGCAATATCAAGGGTCGTAGTCTCGGGAAGTGTGACGATATCTCTCTTCAAATCACTTAAGGTTAGATCGAATTTATCTGCGGCTAGTCGCTCGAAAATCTCGGCCCTGAAGACATAGCCCGTTATATTGTCTCTGTTATCGCGGTAAACCGGTATTCTCGAAAATCGAAGAAGTTCTTTGTTCTTAAAGAATTCTTGAAGTGTCATCTGCTCGTTCGCCAATATTACGACCACCCGCGGTGTGATGATCTCCGAAACTCGCATATGTCTCAATCGGATAAGATTCTGAATGATTTTATTCTCCTTATCGACGAAAATTCCTTCCTCCAAACCGATATGTGCCAAAGCCGAAATCTCTTCCCTGCTCGTCGTAAATTCGTCATTCTTCTTGGATAGTACCCTGGTAATGACTGCGGAAACAATAACCAAAGGATAAGTAATAAAAATCATGCCCTTAATCGTATTAGAGGCTAATGGGATTAATTCTTTGGCGTAATTTGCACCCAAAGTCTTGGGAATTATTTCTGTAAGAACCAAGATTAAGATAGTCAATACGGCAGAAACAACGCCAAAATAAGCTTCTCCAAATACGACAGTTGCTTGCGCTCCTACCCCCGCAGCACCTACAGTATGCGCTACCGTATTCAAAGAAAGGATAGCGGACAATGGCTTGTCCACATCTTCTTTGTATCGAATAAAATTAGTGTAAGTTTTATTTCCGTTCGTAGCGCCTGCTCGAAGGTAGGAAATGGGTGTCGAGAGCAAAACTGCCTCCATGATAGAACAAATAAAGGAAACAACAAGTGCAACAAAAAGGTATACTAGTAAAAGTGTCATTTTAAGATTAAAAAAATAAATCACCTTTCAAAATCGAAAGATGATACAAAGATGCTGAATATTGTATTAGCAAATGTGATTTTTTCAAATAATATTTTTTTTAAAGTACTAAATTTCAAAGTTTTAAAAATTATTAAGAATATAATTTGGTTATCCCGGGAGGGAATAGTGGAGGCTAAAATTGATAAATGAGGAACTTTGTACTATTCCAACCTGTTCTTAGTATATTTGCGAAGATTCTAGAAAAGATTTATATGTTACATCGACCCAAGCCGACTAAATTCAGATATATACCCAGATTTTGGGATCCTGAGAAGGAGGAGCGGGAGAAATTCCGTAAGAAAGACGGGGACGATGCCGAGGAGCGATTAGAGGGGATGAAATCTCGTATTTCAAGAGGATTCAGTAAGAAGGAGCCGCGATTTTTTGATGGCTCGGCTTATAAAAAGTCGGTAACGGTGGCGAATCGCAGAATTTTTGTCATCTTAGCGGCGCTAATCATCCTTGTGTTTTTCGTTTATAAAAGTTTCCTCATCTAAATCATTACAAACAGCAAGAGAGGCATATGTCGAATTTGATAAAACTGTTACCGGATCACATTTCCAATCAGATAGCTGCAGGTGAGGTGGTTCAGCGGCCTGCTTCTGCGGTGAAGGAGTTGATGGAGAACAGCATCGATGCGGGCAGCACCAAGGTTCAGGTAATCATTAAGGAGGCGGGAAAGACTCTCATACAGGTCATCGATAACGGTTGCGGGATGTCGCTGTCGGATGCGCGGATGAGTTTTGAGCGTCATGCCACTTCAAAAATCACCTCCGCCGATGATCTGATGATGATCAGGACGATGGGATTTCGCGGGGAGGCCATGGCTTCGATAGCGGCCGTGGCGCAGGTGGAAATGAGGACGAGGACACACGACACCGAATTGGGGACTTGTATTCAGGTGGAAAATTCCAGAGTGATGTCGCAGGAGCCTTGTCAATGTCCGGCTGGAACCAATATTATGATCAAAAATCTTTTCTTCAATGTGCCGGCGCGCAGGAATTTCCTCAAATCGGCTACAGTGGAGTTCAAACATATTTTGGATGAATTCACGAGGGTGGCTATGGCTTTTCCCGATGTGCATTTTTCGTTTTACCATAATGATAAGGAGGTCTATGTGTTGCCGCCGGTGACTTTGCGACAGCGTATCACGCATATTTTCGGTTCACAGTCCAATATGAAGCTGGTGCCGATAGAAGAGAAAACGGATACGGTGAATATTTATGGCTTTGTGGGCAAGCCGGAGTATGCCAAAAAGACCCGCGGGGAGCAATTTTTCTTCGTGAATAATAGGTTTATTAAAAGTAATTATCTCAATCATGCTATCACTTCGGCATTCCAGGGCTTGATAGCTGCAGATACGCATCCATTATATGTAATTTTTATGGAAATGGATCCGCAGACGCTGGATATCAATATTCATCCGACGAAACAGGAAATTCGATTCGAAAATGAACTGGTGGTCTATAATTATTTGAGGGTAGCCGCACGCCATGCCTTGGGTCAATTCAATGCTACGAGCAGTATAGATTTTGATCGAGAAGGGCCTTTCAGCAGCAACGAACAGACGGGCAGCAGGGCGCAAGAGCGTCAAAATAATCCCGGGACACCCGTGAGTTCCTATCGTTCAGAGACTGATGTTCGGCAAAGTTCTAATTTAAAAAACTGGCAGCAACTTTTTGAAGGCATTGAGGATCAGCATGTAGAATTGATTAAGAGGGAAGATCGAGAAGAGATAAATATAGAGCAGGATAGGGAACAAGGTAATGAAGAGCTCCAGCAGCCGGTACTTTTTAGCGCTAAGCGGGAGGCAGCTCGGCCGATAATGCAGATTCATAAAAAATTTGTCATTTGCCAGACCAAGGCCGGGATGATGATCATCAATCTGACTTATGCCAAACAGCGGATATTGTTTGAAGAGTTGTTGAAGAATCTCGATCGTTCACTGATGTCGATACAGAAAGAATTGTATCCCAAGACGATGCAACTAAAGCCATCTGAAACTGCTATTTTGGAGGAAGTTTTGCCGCTGTTGAAGAATATGGGCTTTGATATCAGCCCATTTGGCAAAGACACCTACGTCATTCAAGGAATTCCGGCAGGACTAGGGGAAGCTATTGATCCGGAGGAGATATTGATGTCGTTCTTGGAGCATTTTAAGAACAATACTTTTTTCGAAGATGATGCGCGGATGCGGGTGGCGGAGGCATTTTCTCAAGCTTCGACTTTGCATCAGGAGAAAGATATGAGCATGGCGGAGATGGAGAATATTATTGGAAGGTTATTTTCTTGCGAGTCACCATCTGTCAATCCGCGAGGCAAGAAATGTTTTATAACACTCACACTTAATGAATTGAACGGAAAGTTCTAAAATAAAAATATGGTACAAGTAACGGACACTGTCAAACATTTGCTGATAATCAATGGTCTTTTCTTCGTTTTGACACATTTTATAATGCCTCAATTGTTTCCGCATTTGATGCTTTATTATCCTTTGGGTGGGCATGTCAATTTTGAGCCTTATCAATTAGTGACACATATGTTTATGCATGCCGATTTTGCGCATTTATTTTTCAATATGTTCGCTTTGTATATGTTCGGATCTGCGTTGGAGGCTTATTGGGGAGCTGGAAGGTTTTTATTCTTTTACTTTTTTTGTGCTTTTGGAGCCTTGGTATTATACTATATAGTGGTGTGGTTGGCCGTAAGTCAGCTGGACACTACTGAATATGCTTTCTTTCTGGAACACAGTGGCGGCCTGTTAGGTGCTTCCGGTGCTGTTTTCGGGCTTTTGGCAGGTTTTGGGATGTTATTTCCTGACACTAGAATAATGTTGCTATTCCCTCCGATACCTTTGAAGGCAAAATATTTCGTAATGATCTACGCTGCGATAGAATTATTTTTAGGTCTGAGCAGGGCCAATACCGGGGTGGCTCACTTTGCACACTTGGGCGGGGCATTATTCGGGGTTCTAATCATTATATATTGGCGAAAAAAAGGGCGCAATGTGTAAATTAACAAGAGTTTTGAAAATTAAATACGAAATAAAATAACTTAGTTTTAATTTAGTGGTTAGAATATACAATTTAGTCGCAGCTATGGATAAAAGCGGGTATAAAGTCGACAAATAAGAAAGAAAAATAATAATTAGATAAGAAGATGTTGAATTCTATTTGGGCTGATGTGAAGAGAGAATTATCATTTGGGAATACGATCTCAAAGATAATCGTGGTAAATGTAATGGTCTTTTTGGCTATCAATGCGATCAAACTGATACTTTTCCTGTCATTTTCCGGCTCGGTGCCACCTGTTTATACTGAAATAGTGCGGTTTTTTTCCGTTTCGGCGAGTGGATATTACAATTTGATACATCCTTGGGTTTGGTTTACACATATGTTTGTCCATGAGGGATTCTGGCATATACTTTGGAATATGCTGTTTCTGCTGTGGTTTGGGCGGATAGTGGGCGATTTGATTGGTGACAAGCGGATTTTACCACTCTACATTTTAGGCGGGCTGACGGGAGGATTGGTCTTCTTTGTATCCAGTCAAATGGAGATGTTCGGCATGCCTTCTTCAGCCTATGCGATGGGAGCGAGTGCTGCGGTGATGGCGATTACGATGGCTGCGGGGACGATTGCACCTGATTTTATTATCCGCTTGATATTTCTCGGTGATGTCAAGTTGAAATATATTGTGCTGGTTCTCATCGTAATCGATCTAATAGGTGTTACAGGGAGCTCGAACACCGGTGGACATTTGGCGCATTTGGGCGGAGTGGTAATGGGCTGGTTTTTCATTTTTCAGCTGAGAAATGGCTTTGATATGTCCGTGCCCATCAACAGTTTCTTCAACTTATTCAAGGCGCATGACAAGACACCCATGCCACGGAGGAGAACTAAAAAGGAGTTGGTTTACGACGAAAACCGCAGTAGAATGAAGGTCGTAGAGAGAAATTCCAGGAAGAAGGTAGCCGGCGAATTTGATATTGATGATATCCTCGAAAAGATCAAAAAACAAGGGATGGAAAGTCTTACGAAGGAGGAGTTGGAGTTTTTGAAGGAGGCTAGTAAGGAGTGATTTTATCGCTGCAAGAAAACCCCAAATACTGCGTTATTCTCGTATTTGAATCAGTCATTTATTTCCTATAAAATCCTTGGATTCAAATACTTCGAAAGCCTTGTCTTTGTAATTTTCTTTTCAGCGAGTCTGATCATTAAGAAATCAAAATGACATTTATTATTAAAATTATAATAATTAATCGAACCAAACTTCCATAATTTATTCACATTTACAAAAAGTTTGAAATTATAAATTTATATAATTTGTATTTTGTAACTTTGTATTTTTGGAATTGATATTTCTATCAAAAAAACAAGGCTTTACCACTATATTCTCATTTTCATTAAACATTAAAATAAAAAATAATATAAGTGAATTTTTTCGGAAAAATATTATTTTTTATTAGTTGTTTGCTATCTTTTGTGTTAGCCTTGTCCTATCTCACTCCTTTCGTGCCACCCTCCCAATTTATCGTATTGTCGGTATTAGGCTTGATGCATCCGTGGCTTTTACTGGCCAATGTGTTGATGGTCATATATTGGATGATCAGAAAAAAATGGTTTGCCTTCATTTTTTTGATAGTAATACTCGTCGGCTGGACGCATATAAAGGGTTTTGTAGGTCTGAATATGGGAAAGTCCGGCACTGATGGGGAGGCTGTAAAAGTGATCACCTACAATATCGCCCGATTGTATAATATTAAGGAGGTAAACAAGAGACACGACTCACAAAATACCTTTCGCAAGCTGGCAGAATATCTCAAGGAGGAGAAGCCCGACATTCTCTGCATTGGTGAAATGAACTCCAAATACATCGACAGTCTAAAAATAATACTCAAATTGCCTCATGTGGCTTCTACAATGGATAGTAAGGGGCATGAGCTGCTGACGATTTTCTCGAAATTCGAGATTCTGAATTCCGAGGATATTGTCTTTGATAATTCATACAATGCCAATATGTTTGCGGACATAAAAATTAAGGAAAAAACCTATCGGGTCTTCAATATTCATTTGGAGTCAAATAAAATTACCGACCTCACCCACAAATTTGCTCAGTCGCAGCAAGATAATAAGGAGCGCGCTGAACAGGCGAAAAATATCCTCAGCAGGTTTAGATTGAGTGCCATTGAAAGGGAGCGACAAGCCATTGTTATCGCTGAAAAAATAAAAAATTCGCCTTTTCCTGTGATCGTTTGCGGGGATTTCAATGATACACCTGTATCTTACACTTACAATAAGTTGAGTAATGGTTTAATAGATGCATTTAAGGAAAGAGGAAAGGGGATAGGAACGACATTTGCGGGAAAAATTCCTGCCTTAAAAATCGATTATATACTGACAGATCCATCGATAGAAATCCTGGATCACAAAATAGACAGGGCACTTTTTTCTGATCATTATCCGTTAAGTGCCTTGATATTATTGCCTAAATAAAATAGAATATGTTAAAGGAATTACAATCAAAAATTACAATTCACAACAGCTTAAGCCGCGAAAAGGAGCTTTTTAAGCCAATTCATGATGATTTTATAGGGATGTACGTCTGTGGACCTACCGTTTACAGTGATGTGCATTTGGGCAATTGTAGAACTTTTGTAAGTTTTGATGTGATCTACCGTTTCTTGCTGGCAGTGGGTTTTAAGGTCAGATATGTGAGAAATATCACTGATGTTGGGCACTTGGTAGGAGATGTAGATGCAGGAGCGGAGGACAAAATAGCCAAGAAGGCGAGGTTGGAAAAACTGGAACCCATGGAAGTAGTTCAAAAGTACATGAACGGCTTTCACCATATGATGCAGGTTTTCAATACATTGCCGCCGAGCATTGAGCCGCGCGCCACCGGTCATATTATCGAACAGATAGAAATGGTTCAGAAAATCATTGATAATGGCTACGGATATGTCAAGAACGGATCGGTATATTTCGATACTTCGAAATTTGCGGAGGATTTTACCTCCTACGGGAAGCTAAGTGGGCGGATTTTGGAAGATTTGATAGCTGAAAGTAGAGCTGACTTGAAAAATCAGACAGAGAAAAATAATCCGGCCGATTTTGCTATTTGGATTAAAGCTGATCCTTCGCATCTGATGCAATGGGAATCTCCGTGGTCCAAAGGGTTTCCGGGATGGCATTTGGAATGTTCGGCGATGAGTACCAAATATTTGGGAGAGAAGTTTGACATCCATGGCGGGGGAAATGATTTGAAATTCCCGCACCACGAGAATGAAATCGCTCAAAATGTGGGCGCATGCAAGACTGAACCTGCCAATTACTGGATTCATGCCAATATGTTACTTCTCAATGGGAAGAAAATGGCAAAAAGTGATGGCAACTCCATCAATCCCGAGGAATTATTCACAGGAAATAGTCCACATATCAGCAAGGCTTACAGTGCGATGGCAGTAAGATTTTTTATGATGCAGGCGCACTATGGCAGCACTTTAGATATTACGGATGCTGGCTTGCAAGGCGCGGAGAAGGCTTATCAAAGAGTGATGAATTTTTCTACCCTGCTTAATCAAGCTAGCGCGGCGGGAGGAAATGACGAGGTAGGACAGGAAGCTTTAAAGCTTATTCATGCAGCATTCGAAGAGATGTGCGATGATTTTAACACACCGAAAGCGATGGCAAAGGTATTTGAATTGATCAATTTCCTGAAAAAATCGAAGTGTGATGGGGCTGTTTTCGAAGGATTTAGTGCAGAAAGTCTCTCTCAAGTGCAAAAAATGTGCAATTTGCTTCTTTTTGATGTTTTTGGACTGAAAAATGAGGAGGAGACTGCGGAAGATGGAGGTTCACTGGCAGATGGCTTGATGTCCTTGATATTGGATATCAGAAAGTCTTCGAGGGAGGCGAAAGATTTTGGCACTTCGGATAAGATAAGAGATACTTTGACGAATTTAGGAATACAGGTTTTGGATAGTAAAGATGGGACTAGTTGGAAAAAAGGATAAATTTTCATTGATAGAAAAACTCAAATACTTCGAAAGCATTGTCTTTGGGGATTTCTTTTCAAGGAAAACATTTTGCTAGATTCTTTTAGAAAATCATTAAAATTGCGAAAGCATAATAAAGGAAAAATGAAAATAAAATATATAATTTTTGGGTTTGCGGCTTTGTTTTTGAGTTCATGTGAGACGGAGGAGGACAAGAAGACATCTGAAACGCCCAAGGAAGCTCCGGCACCTGTAAGTGTTCCGGTTTTTAATGAGACATTGGCGTATCAGTATATCGAGAAGCAGTTATCCTTCGGCACTAGAAACCCGAACAGTCCCGGTCACGAAGCTTGTAAGGATTGGATAATTGACGAGTTGAAAGCTATAGGTTTGAAGGTAAATACGCAAAGTTTTAGAGCTAATACCTTTACGGGAGTAAAGTATACGGGGACAAATATCATCGGGCATTACAAGCCGGAGTTTCAGAACCGGATTTTGCTTTTAGCGCATTGGGACACGCGATTTATGGCGGATTTGGAGGAGGATGCGAAGAGGTTGCAACCGATAATGGGGGCAGATGACGGGGCGAGCGGGGTAGCGGTGCTGATGGCGCTGGCCAAGATGGTCACTGAAAATGATGTGAATGTGGGGATAGATTTTCTCTTTTTGGATGCGGAGGATCAGGGCGAGGATGGAGGCAACAGTCCGGAAAGTTGGTGTCAGGGAGCGCAATATTACGCTCAGAATTTAATGATTTCGACAAATAAGCCACAATTTGGCATTTTGCTGGATATGGTAGGAGCGAAAGATGCTAAATTTATGAAGGAGGAGCTCAGTGTGCGGTATGCGAGGCATATTGTTGACAAGGTGTGGGGCATGGCCAATGGGATGGGTTACGGAAAATATTTTATCAATCAGCAGACAACGGCGGCGTTGGATGATCATTTTTTCATCAATAGAGATGCGAATATTCCGACGATAGATATTATTTATAAGACCAATGAAGGTTTTGGAGATCATTGGCATACGCACGATGATGATATTGATGTGATAGATCCGGCGACTTTGAAGGCAGTGGGGCAGGTGGTGTCGGCGGTGATATATAATTACGCGGGGGGAGGGTTTTTGTAGAGACATTGGATCGGAAAGACGTTGGATCCAACGTCTCTACAGGTTCTGGGTTCTGGGTTGGGTAAGTTCTTGGAAAAGTGCTTGGATTTTGGGATTTTCGAAAGTTTTTGGTAGAGTTCTATGTTCTGACGCCTGCGGCTGTTCTGGGTTATGAGTTAAGCAAGTTCGTGGGATTTATTTCAATTTGGAGGAATTTAGGCTTCGGTTTGGATGTTTAGGGGGTTCTGTAGCCTTCGTCTGTTTTAACTTCGGCTTCGCTCAGTTACCGGGGTTGTGAGTTCTGACGCATATCGGCTC
>CALCSX010000073.1 GCA_937894165.1 uncultured Saprospiraceae bacterium
AATTCAAAATTTTCATCAATTGAATACTCTCCTGACCATTCACATCCATTCGAATCTGTTACAGTTAGACTAAAAATCCCGGGTTCTGTAGTTTGATGACCTACATCAGTACTACCATTTGACCATAAGTATGTATATTCTCCACTTCCTCCAAACATTATAGCATTAGGGTTGGCAGGTTGATTGCATAAAATAACTGTATTACCAACTACTGCAAACATGTACTCTGGTTCGGTAATTTCAACCTCTACTATTTCCACCACTCCTCCGGCTGCGTCACTTATTGTAGCATTATAGGTCCCGGGTGATAGATCGGAGATTATTGAAAATGTAGAGCCATTACTCCACAAAAATGTGTATAAATCCGGATCTTCATCAATAACAATTTGAATTATACCATCTGCTTCTCCATAGCAACTTACATTTTCTTGAATAATTTCGTAATTTAAATCTTGCCCAATACAAAGGATGGGCATTAAAAACAAAAATAGAAAGGGGTAAAACATTTTCATTTGTAAAATTTTAAATACTATAAAAATTGATTATATCCATATTTATTGACCCACCTTCACAAATTTCCCCACACCTATCTCCCCACTCTTATACATCACTTTAAGGAAGTATTGCCCAGGGCTAAGCTCAGAAACATTGATTGAATCATCGCTTTTTATCCCTGCCTCAAATCTTCTGCCTGATAAATCAAAAATTTCTATTTTTTCTATTTCCAAGGTTTTTGAAGTCTCCATTTTCAATGTATTTTCAGTGGGGTTGGGGTAAATAGAAATCGATTCCTTAAGAATAGAAGATCTCAAGCCGGTAGTGAAATCCATGAAAACCATTTCGGAAAGTACACATCCGCCCGCATCCGCTACCTCCACCTCGTATTTTCCCGTCTGATCTACCATGATCATATTTTCATCGGAAGCAATAAGATCTCCTTCGTAGAACCATTCTATTGAGTAATCTCCCCATCCGCCGGAAATACTCACTTCCAAGATTCCTTCTGTGCCATCTGAAATGAGCAAAGTTACCAATTCCATCTCAAAAGCCAGTGTAGGTTCCTCGATTTCTACTGAAAAACTTCTCGTACACTCGCCAATCATAACCGCTGCATGATAATTACCCGCAGCAATATTTTCTAGAAGGTTGCCCATCGAGCCGTTTGACCAGATGATTTCTTGAGTTATTTCAGTATCATAGATTAGTTCTATCATTCCTGTCTCGGAGCCTTTACAACTAACATCTGAAGTAATAAAGCTTTCTTCGATTTCGACATAATCTACTGAGACTTCATCGAAATTTTCACATCCTGTCATCGTATCGATTACAGAAACTCTGAATACGCCTGTGGTCTCTACTAAGACACTCGATCCATCTGCATCCCCTTCTAAAGGGCCATTTTCGTGCGACCATAAGTATATAAGATGAGGATTGTCGGAATTACTTTCAAGTATAAGTGGCCACGATACATCACAGGGTACTTCAATATCATTTCCGGCATCTATTTCCGGCATTTCACTATTCTTCTCTATTATTATTTCTTCTATAGCAATACAACCGATACTATCCGTAGCGGAGATCATATAAGCTCCCGGGTTAAATGCGATCAATTGGTTGCCATTCTGTCCATTCGACCAGACATATTCATAGCCACCATTGCCTCCGGATGCCAAAACAGCCGCACCTCCAATTGGGTTGTCGCAATCGATATTTTGCAGAGAAATTGTATTTAGAATCATAGGCTCGGGTTCTACTATCTGAAAATCCTCCGTTAAAATCATTGTTCCGGCACCATCGCTTATGGTCGCTTTATATATTCCCGGACTTAGATTTGTGATTATCGAATCAGTACTACCGTTATTCCACATAATCGAAAATCCATCTTCATCCGGCATAACATGAATAGAACCGTCGCTAGCTCCTACACAGCTTATTTGTGTCACTGAAGATGAATATCCCAAGAACCTGGCTTCTATGATAAAGTCTTCCAATTCCTCAGCACTTGCCTGACCTAGACTTCGGGTCTTTCCATTCGGATGAATTCCAATCACCGTCGGATAACCTGATATCTCATAAGGTTCATTCATCAAATGAGAATTGATGATAGGGTAGGGAGTCATCATCGTCCAATTCCCCTGTGTTCCCGTACAATTACCGTAAAGACAATCTACACTGGTATTGACATCACCTTCAATAAAAAGAACTATCGCCTCATTCAGACCTTGAGGACCGTATTGATTCCAAGTATTTGTTAAAGCACCACTATTGTGATAATTCCAGCAAATACCACACCATGTGGCAGAAAACTTTAAAATCACAGTGTAACCATCTTCCAAATATTCATTTAGATGATGTGTATCCCCGTAAATATCAGTTGCCATAAAATCAGGTGCATCGCTGCCATCCGGAAGCTGAGCCTGAATTGAGATCATTGAAGAAAAGAATATAAGGAGAAGGAGTAAATACTTTATCATAACGTAGGTATTGAAATGTGAGTGCTGAAACAACCACTTTCAATTGTGATAATTATTTATTACTGACCATAATTGTCACAATCTATTCGGACAATAAAGTTAATAAATGATTATATATAATTTTATAAATTCGAAATAAAACACAATTATTACAGTTTTTTACTAAATAAAAAATGGAAAATAGACACATATTCCAATTATTATTAATATGAGTATCTATATTAAAAGAGGTCATTGAGCGTGGTTCCTGAGCGAAGCCGAAGGGGAGTCGAAATGCCGGCTGAAATATTAGAAGTCGAAATTTCCTTGAAACTCCACCTTACTTACGACTTACAACTTTCCGACTTACGATTAAATCTAAAGGTCGTTGAGCGTGAGTCGAAACGCCGTTTGTAGAATCAAAACCGCTTTAAATAATAATAAAAGAGGACGTTGAGCGGAGTCGAAACGCCGGCTTGAAAAAAATAATTCCATTTACTTTTAAATATTTTGCTATTCGTTTGGCTGTGACCCTCTATCAAAAACTCAAATTAGAAATAGCAACTGAAAACAATGCCGATATGTATAGAATATTTACTCCAATCGGGTCGCACCCTTTCGGAGTTCCGTGTTCCGCTTTCGCTCCACACACGTGCTTGCAGCCCGTTCCTTCAGGCTGCTCACACAGTTCATATTCCTTAATATACTTCTAAAAATCAAGCCTCTGAATCTCTTCAAAGGCTTGATTTTCTCTGCTATTAATTCTAATCTTTAATAAATTTCAATATACCCTGATTGCCATCCACCATGATAATTCTAAGGATGTATTGTCCCGGACTCAAGTGAGCAACGTCAATTTGCCCGGATTGAATTCCGTCTCTTCCGACCTTTACAGTTTGTCCGCTAACTGAAATAATTTCGAAGTTGCTTATTTCCGAAACTGATTCACCTTCTAGAAATAAGGTATTATTTACCGGATTTGGGTAGGCACTAATACTTTCTCCTCCACCGATTGTAATGACACTTGTCGTAAATACGATATTTACAGTGATCGTTTGAATGCAATTATTCTCATCTTTTACAGATATAATGTATGTTCCTTCCTCAAAAACTGTAAGCTCAGTAACATCTGTAGCTATGGGAATTCCGTCATAAAACCATACGATTTCATATTCCCCTATGCCACCTTCTACATCGATCGTAATTATTGCATTATCAACACTGATTTCTTCTTCAGATGTTATCGTTAGTTCTGTTTCAGGCTCTGTCACCTCAAAATCAATAGTTCTTACACAATCGCCTTCAGTCACTGTCACACTATAATTTCCTGCCGACAAATTTGAAACAATAAATCCTGTTCCACCTGTAGACCATTCGATAAGCCCAACAGAATTGACTCTAGCAGACCCTGATGATTCACCAAAACATGCAATATTATCTACCGTTAAGTTTAATTCTGTGGTGTTATATACTATTTCAACATCATCATATGTTACACACCCGGTTAGGGTATCCTCCAGAAATAATCTGTAATTACCGGTTCCGTTAATCTGGACATTATAAGAATCATTGGAACCTATAATTTCTCCATCAACCGTCCCCCAGTATTGGATAAAGTTACTTTCTTCCGGGCCATCGCCTATGATTTCAAATAACTCTTCCCCGCATTCCACTATAATA
Source organism: uncultured Saprospiraceae bacterium (assembly GCA_937894165.1). Classification (GTDB taxonomy): domain Bacteria; phylum Bacteroidota; class Bacteroidia; order Chitinophagales; family Saprospiraceae; genus CALCSX01. The sequence continues at coordinate 4,134 of CALCSX010000073.1, forward strand.
TCCTCTCCGGCTGAAATAGGAGGATTATTACAATTGATATTGTAGGCTTTTAATTCACCTGGCTGGTGTGATTTACAGGACACTGGTAATGGTGGCCAGCATCCTATTTGTAGATCTGAAAAAACATATATTTCTACGCCTAAATCAACTTCTCCAAAAATGCTAAGAGTATTTGGATCTCCTACAATTAATGAAAAAGATAATTCCCATGGACCCCCTCCGTCTCCCCAACCATGATTTGGATGACCACTTCCCGGAATACAATCAGGTGTCCCACCATCTTGATAAGCAAACCATCCACCAGGTAATAATTCATCAGTTAACAAACATTCAGAATCAAAATCTGGACAATTACTTTCGAGGCAAATTGCCCTTCTACCAAATTCATCAATATAAGTTTTATATCCCAAAATGTCCATATTTACACTTACTTCCCTAGCATTCCACCATTGCCAATTTTCATTGGGTGATACAGAGTTAACTGGCGCTCCCTCTATGTGTTCAAAGGAGGATAGATCCCATCCTGTTCCGAAAACTGGTACAATACCTTGTCCCCAATTGGAAAAAGGATCTGTAAATTCCGGTATGTAAATCGAAAAAGTTACAACATCCCCTATCTGATATGGTGGCTGCTTATCTGCAGTAATTGTGACTTTATTTACACCACAATATTCTACCTCCTCAGCATTATAAACATCTACCAATATCTCATACGCTCCTGTATCTTGTAATTTAGAACCGACAGCAATATAATAATCAGTGAATTTTTTTAATTTTAATTCTTGAAGATCTGCAGAATTATCCATAATCCCGACAAAGTCACAATTATCTAAAATTGATGAGTTCTGACAAGATTCAAAAACGTCTATTCCGAAAGATTTGATCGGATTAGTTCCTCCTTTCATCACTTTGATATTAGTATATTCATGATCCCCGGTATTAAATTTATACCATACTACCTGTAGATTAGGTGTGATACAATGAGATTCAAAATAAACACTGTTTTTAACTACGTTCGAATTGCAGCTATTGATCTTTAGAGAAAGTCCTTCTTTTGTGTCAGGGAGCGTATCGCATTCGACTATCCGTTCATAATCTGTATCAAATATCAAGTCAATTGCATTCTCACAAAGTGCCTGTGGATCACAATTTTGCTGAGCAAATGTAAAATTGCTGATTAAAATTAAAAACAAAATCATTGTTGTTGGGGTAACGTATTTCATATTTTTTAAATTTTCATGGGTAAAAAAAATTGTGTTTATTACTGAATTATAGTTCTCATAATTTGTTTTCATAAAATAAGCCTCTCTTATTCCTTAATAAATTTCATAACTCCCTGACGTCCATCAGTAGTAATTAACTTCAAAATATATTGCGAAGGGGTCAAGTGAGCAACGTTCAATTGTCCGGATTCGATTCCATTTTTACCCTTAAAGAGTGTCTGTCCTGTCATATTAATAATTTCATAAGAAATTATCTCCTGTACTATATCACCTTCTATATATAATATATTCTGCGCCGGATTCGGAAATACTCGAATGGTCTCATTATTACCAAAATTAATAATACTGCTTGTAAAATCTATATTTATTATTATTGTTTCCACACAGCCTTTATCATCTGTTACAATTACAGTATAATCACCTTCTTGATCTACTGTAAGTTTTGTAATATTATTGGCTATAGAATTACCGGCAAAAAACCACTCTATCTCATAATCTCCCCATCCTCCTGATATTTCTAAATTTATCTCACTGCTGGTCTCACCTGTTTCAGCTTCAAAGTCTATTTGAATTCCTTTAACAGGTTGATTAATCTGGAAAGTTTGTATCATTTCACAATTCCCTTCTGTAATAGTAAATCTATAATTACCCGGTGCTAAATCGGTAATACTATTCCCGGATTCACCGGTCGACCATAGAATGCTGCCATTAGTTATTACATCTATTGAACCGGACATTTCGCCATGGCAAATAACATCATTTACATCCATTTCAAAGTTAATCTGATTAAAGTCAACTCTCATTTCATCATAGGTCACACAACCTGTTATAGTATCTTCCAAATATAACCTGTAGCTTCCACCGGAATTAGCTATAATCTCATAGGAATCATTTGGACCTAATATCTCTCCATCAACAGTTCCCCAATATTGGATGAAGGCACTATCGCTTGGTCCGGACCCTACAATTGAAAATTCCGGAACATTACAATCAATTACTAAATTTGGGCCCGCTGATACAGGGGGCATGTTACAATTGAAATTGAATGCTTTTATTTCGCCGGGAGCTTCCAGTTTGCATGATTGTTCTGAAGGACTCCAGCAGCCCGTTTGTTGATCAGATAAAAGGTGGATAGCAATACTTAAATCAGTATCTCCTCCTAATTCTTCAGGATCGCCTACTTTTAATGAAAATGTAAAAGTCCAGGGCCCTTGGCCGTCACCCCAACCTAAATTTGGATGTCCACTCTCGGGTTCGCAATATGGCCCTGCGCCATCTTGATAAGCATACCACCCGGCCGGTAGATATTGTTCAGCCAGCAAGCATCCTTCATTGTCTTCAGGACAGTATTCGCCATAACACAAATTCAAGCGATCTAATTTGTCTCTAAAGGTTTTTATATTGGATAAATCATAATTTACCTTTACATTCTCTTCTTCCCACCATTGCCAATTCGTATTCGGTACCTGAAATTCTGACGGAGGACCACCAATATAGGTAAATGAAGTTGGATCCCATCCTGTTCCAAAAACAGGAAGGACTCCTTGTAACCATTGAATTGTCTGTGTTTGGAAAAAACCGGGTATGAAAACGTCAAATACTACGATATCACCTGTGTTATAGGGTGGCAATTTATCTGGAATAATAATGGCCGGTTCATCTGCACAAATATTCATGTCTATACCCAAATCAAAAAGTTCGATCTGAATTTCAAACGTGCCGGTATCTTTTAATTTTGACCCTATTGCAAGGTAAAAGTCGGTATTTTCTTCAAAAATATTTTCCGAAAAAATAACCTGATAATCATTTAATCCGGCAAATCCACAGTGGTTCAGTGCGGAATATCCCAAACACTGGGTGAACAAATCTACTCCAAATGCCTTTATTGGATTATCCCCTCCTTTACTTATCTTAATTTCGAAATGTTCATAATTGCCGGTATTGAATTTATACCACACCACATGTTGATTAGGCGCAATACAGTCCGATTCAAAATATGAACTGTTTTTCTCACTAAAGGAATTGCAACTGTTAATAGTGATTGTTTTACCCTCCTTTAAACTGGGGTCATCATTGCACTCCATATTTTCCTCTATATCAGCAGAGATAATTAATTCTGTAGCTGTGGAACAATGGGAAGAGGGTAAGCAATTTCCTTGGGCGGAAAGAAAATTATTAAATATCAATATAAATGAGACTGTGCTCAGGAGGGTAAAGGTCTGCATGGGTCAACGCGATTTGGTAATAAGTAAGTTAAAGATATAATTATTTTGTTAATATATATCTAAATCAACTCAAATAATTTTCAAAACTTTACTTACTAAGTAGAAGATAATGTTTTTATAGGAATTTCCAAATAATATACGTTAATGAAGTCTGCAGCATTATATTATTTCATTGGATGAATGAAACTTTAATCAGAAAAAATTAGTGTTGTAATACCGCTATAAAGATTTCAAGTGAAATCAAACGAAAAGCTAATTATTTTTTACTAGATTAAAATGGAAGACTGAACCATTTTTCAATCGTATCGTGAGGATATAAACATCAGGCTGCAGGTACTCCAAATCTATAATTAAATCTTCACCTATTGTATTATGCTGATTTACTTCTGCTCCCCATCTGTTATATATGGTATATGATTCAATTTCCTCACTCATTACCCCTCTTAAATTGACAAATCTATTGGTAGGATTCGGAAATATTGAAACAACAGACGGCGGTTCCTGAATCTCTGCTTCTTGATATTCAACGCATTGATTGGCATCCGTTATTTGTAAACTATACCATCCCGCACCTACATTGACGAGATCTTCCTCGGTAGCACCTGTCGACCATAAATAGGAGTAGGGAGCTGTGCCGCCGCTAACTTCTGACAGAATTGAGCCATCATTGGCACCGGATGAACTCTCAGGAATAGGGGAGAGTTGAATTTCTATTGCTTCCGGCTCATTTATGTGATAGGATAAATTGATACTACAATTCTCTGAATTAGAAACTGTAACACTGTAATCTCCTGCATAAAGTTTTCGAATCGTATGACCCCGCGCTCCATTCGACCATTCATATTTTAATAATTCTCTATCCCCGTAAGTCTCTATAAATAATTCAGCATCATTATAACCATTGCACACATTTTCTGATGTTTCTATCAATTTCGCTCCGAAACCACACTCACCATTTATCATCACTACCTGCGCTATCTGCTCACAAGCATTAAAATCCGTTACAGTGACTGAATATGTACCCATGCCGAGGTTTTCTCTCAGCTCACCCGTTTCGCCATTGTCCCATAAAATACTGTAAGGCATCATTCCTCCGTTAATTTCCAGAGTCACACTACCATCTTCGATCCCTGAACCGGATGGATATACTACATCAAGTCCTATCTCTATCTCTTCCCCCTCCAATATTTCAAACTCATTTGTCGAAATACAGTTCTCATCTGTAAGTGTTACAGAATAATTACCGGCAGCTAACTCTGAAATGCCTACACTTGTTTCTCCTGTTGACCACAATATTGTTTCCGACCCGCCCGGTTCCAGAACCAATTCCGCTGATCCTTCCTCAGCTCCATGACAGAGATTATCAAGGGTGATGATTTCCAATTCAATAGATTCATAAGAAACAAGGACTTCATCTACCGAAATGCAACCGCTATTAGTATCTGTTACTGTCAAAATATAGCTTCCCTCACCATTCACCTCTATATTATAAGTAGTAGAATCTCCTTCTATTTCTCCATCCTCACTTGTCCATAAAATAATATATTCCGAGCCCGAAGGACCACTTCCACTCAATTCAATCGCACCCTCATCATTGCATGCTAAGCTCACATTTTCCCCTGCGTCAATAATAGGTTTATTGAGACAGTCAATATAAGCTGTGAATTTACCGGGTTTATTGTTGATACATCCGTTAAAAGGGTCAGTTATTTGATCCCAACAACCGATCTCTACATCGGTGAATGTATGAATTTCAATACTTAAATCATTATTCTCTCCGCTTATATATTCCTCTGCAGTCAATTCTCGCACCTTTAGAGTGAATGTCATTTCCCAAGGTCCAATCCAATCGCCCCATCCGAAATTTGGATTGCCACTTTCTTCAACACATTCTGGTCCTCCGCCTTCTTGATAGGCAAACCATCCTGCCGGAAGGTAAATGCCTTCATTAATACAATTTTGTGCATCCTCCGGACAGTCATTACCTCTGCAAAGTATTAATTTATCGTTTAAGTCAGTAAAACTGCGATAAACAGGGGAATTTTTTCTATAAAATATTTCTTCTTGGTCATACCAACTCCAAAACTCATTGGAAATTGAAAAATTAGTTGGTTCACCTGTGCTAATATTAAATGATGCCGGGTCCCAACCTGTGCCAAAAATAGGAATGATAGATTGTAACCATATTATTTGGTTGGTTTGATCTAGGGCAGGAATTTTAACTGTAAATTCAACCGTTTGACCTGATGTATAAGGAGGCAACACATTGGGGATGATTTCAATATCTTGAGAGAAACAATTATCATTTTCGGTGCTTTCTAAATCGTACGTGAGTACTTCAAGTGAAAATGAACCCGCATTTATTATCGAAGATCCTACAGCGATTAGATATTCCGTATTTGGCTCTAATTCTAACATCGTAATAGTCCCAAATTCAGTACTATTATCCACCCTTTCACAAGGAGTTATAGGAAAATTGAGTATTGATGCATTGTCACAAGCCTGGAAAACATCCAAACCGAAAGACCGAATTCCTCCTACATCCGACGACTTAAGTACAATATCCGTAAATGTAAAATCACCTGAATTGAATTTGTACCACACAATTTTCCATTCGTCTTCAATACAAGAGGAACTATTGACAGAACTAATAGCGGCATCGATATTGCAACCTGTTTCGCTGCCCTTTAAGCCCAAGGGTGCGTTTTGGCTAGCATCACAAGCTTCAAAAGCATTGAAAGATTCTACAAAGTTTATTTCGATGGCATCTTCACAGTTATCAGAAAAATCACATTGGGCGAGTGCAGCGTGGCACAAAAAAACTAAAGAAAAAATTAGACAAAAGGGGAAGATTTTATTCATAACTCATATTTTTCTGAAATATAAAGTTAGAAAAAATACCAATTAATATGTAATTATTATAAAATTCATAGGGTTTTTCGAAAAAATAGCTCGTGTATTATAAAACAGAACCATCAAACGACAAGGGTAATAAATCTTTGGCAGAAGAAATCATATAGATCGGTCCGCTCGAACCTTGTAAAATTATTTGAATATTTTCTTTTTGCTTGCCCTCGCACTCTAAAAGTTGCTGTCTGCATTTTCCGCAAGGAGATACAGGTAAAGGTATTTCCTTAGATCCTTGCACAGTGATAGCTATCATCTCGATTGAGATGCCCGGGTGATTAACATTGGCTCCGGTTAAAACTGTTGTTTCGGCGCAAGTACACATAGGGTAAGAAGCATTTTCCTGATTAGCGCCATCAATAATTACGCCATTAGCAAGAAGTAATGCAGCCCCTACTTTGAACTTAGAATAAGGAGAGTATGATCTTTCTAAGTTTTGATGAGCCCTTTGAAGTAAGTTTCGTTGGCTTTCGCTTAAATCATCGCTGTTGGGAAAAACAGTATATTCAGTAACAATTTTAACTTTCTCCATTAAGATTCATATATTTTCAAAAATTTAAGCTTTCGCATCCTTAATTTCAGGCATTTTGCAGTCCTCTTCAGCCTTTTTTCCACAAACATTACAGTCGCCAAGCTTATTTTTTAAAAAAGGGCTGTTGGATGCGCAAGTTCCCCTGAATTCCTCCCCTTTAAAAATATAACGAATATTCATTAATAAAAATGATATTCCGAAGATTGCAAAAATTATAATTAATATCCTTAAGAATTCCATGTCGATTGTTTCTTTTTTCAACGCTTCAATGGATGTAACAGTTCATGAATATTAATTACCTTTGAAGCCGGATACAAAATTACAGTTTAATGTCTACAAATCATAGTGAAAGTTTACTTGCCTTCGAGAGATTATTGAAAATAATGGATGATCTACGGGAAAAATGTCCATGGGATAAAAAACAAACCATGGAATCTCTCAGAAATCTAACCATTGAGGAGACCTATGAATTGGCTGAGGAAATAGCGAAAGGGGATACCCAGGGTATAAAAGAAGAGGTGGGGGATATTATGCTGCACATGGTTTTCTACAGTAAAATTGCTTCTGAGAGCAATGATTGGAATGTGGCAGACAGTTTAAATGCTATTTGTGAAAAACTGATCCACCGACACCCACATATCTATGGTGATGTAAAGGTGGATTCCGAGGAGGATGTGAAGCGCAATTGGGAGGCTTTAAAGTTGGCTGAGGGTAAAAAATCTATACTTCAAGGGGTTCCAAATGGCTTGCCCGCCTTGGTGAAAGCTTTTAGAATGCAAGAAAAAGTAAAGCATGTGGGCTTCGAATGGACAGAAATTGAAGACGTGTGGAATAAGGTGCAAGAGGAATTGGCTGAGCTTCAGGAGGCCACTGAGACCAAGGATATTTCCAAGATTACTGATGAGTTTGGCGATGTTTTGTTTTCATTGATAAATTATGCGCGTTTCCTTAAAATTGACCCGGAAATGGCATTGGAGCGAACCAATCAAAAGTTCAAACGCAGATTCGAGTATATTGAATCGCAAGCCGGAGATCGATTGCAGGAAATGTCTCTGGCGGATATGGATGTTTTGTGGGAGGAAGCCAAAACGAAAGCGTAATAAGTCTTTCAAAATAAATAATTCCATATATACTATATATTTTAACTTATATTTGTATCTTTGCACCGCTATAAACGATCTCAGTGATCACTATTGGTAACCATAAAAATACAAAATGGCAGTTTATTTAACTAAAGAAAAGATGGAAGATATCTTCATTGAACATGGAGGATCTAAAGAAAACACAGGATCAATCGAAGGACAGGTTGCTCTATTTACTTTCAGAATTCAAAAATTATCTGAACACCTTAATTCTAATCACAAAGATCACGCGTGTCGTAAAACATTGCTTGAGCTAGTGGGTAAGAGAAGAGGTCTATTAGCTTACTTATCGAAAAAAGATATCAATAAGTACCGTCAGTTAATTGAAAAGCTGGGTATTAGAAAATAAAATTTTAAAAGGAGTATCCGGCGATACTCCTTTTATCTTTATATATTTTCACATATTTGTGAAACCCTTAATCAATGTTTTGTTTGCTTGCCCGCGGTTTACCGCAATTTTTTTAACTTATAAATCAATAATTAATTATGGGAAAACAAATTCCTACTACTGTCTCTTTTCATTTACCTGATGGAAGAGAAGTATTTATCGAAACGGGCAAACTTGCAACTTTAGCTGACGGTTCCGTTGTCGTTAGAGTCGACAAAACAATGTTACTATGTACTGTAGTATCAGCCAGAGAAGCTAAACCAGGTCAGTCTTTCTTTCCTTTATCAGTAGATTATCAGGAGAAATTTGCTGCCTTAGGTCGCATACCCGGCAATTTCTTCAAAAGAGAATCTCGGTTGAGTGATTATGAAATACTTATTTCAAGATTAGTAGACAGAGCTATCAGACCATTGTTTCCTGAGGGCTACATGAATGAAACGCAAGTAATGATAAGCCTTATTTCAGGTGATGCCAATACTTTGCCTGATTGTTATGCGGCACTAGCTGTTTCTGCCGCGCTTTCTATTTCCGATATACCTTTTGATGGACCAATAGCTGAAGTGAGAGTAGCCCGTGTTGATGGTGAATTCCTTATCAATCCTTTGAAAGAAGATCTCGACAGAGCTGATATGGATATTATCGTTGCAGCTTCAGAAAAAGATATCATGATGGTGGAAGGTGAATCTAAGGAATGCCAAGAAGCAGATCTTATTGAGGCTATTAGACTCGGCCATGAAGCAATAAAAGTTCAAATTAATGCACAACACGAATTAGTTCGAGCACTAGGTGGCGAGGCAGGTGTTAAGAGAGAAATTGAAACAGCTGAGGAAAATACTGAGCTTTTGAATTACATTAAGGAGAACTCATCTTCAAAATTGCAAGAAGTAGTTAGATCCGGTGCTGATAAAAAAACAAGGAGTAATGCCTTTAAAGCTATTAAAACTGAAATTAAAGAGGCACTACTTGCTGAGAAAGGTGAGGAGTATTTAGCTGAGGTTGGTGAGGCATTGAGCAATTACTTTGATAAGCATAAGAAAGAAACCATTCGAAGAGTAGTTTTAGACGAAAACAGACGGTTGGACGGAAGAAAATTTGATGAAGTTCGACCGATCTGGTGTGAAGTTGATTATCTTCCTTCCGCTCACGGTTCTGCGATATTCAATAGAGGAGAGACACAATCTTTAACTTCGCTTACCCTAGGTACGAAGTTGGATGAGCAAATGATTGATAATGCTTTAGGGCTTTACCATGACAAATTTATACTTCATTATAATTTCCCTGCATTTTCAGTAGGAGAGGTTAGACCAAATAGAGGTCCCGGTAGACGTGAAGTAGGTCACGCGAACCTTGCCGGAAGATCTATTAGACAAATAATGCCAAAAGATTTTCCTTATACTGTAAGAATTGTATCTGATATTTTAGAGTCTAACGGCTCCAGCTCAATGGCTACCGTTTGTGCCGGCTCACTGGCTCTTATGGATGCGGGTGTTCAAATCAAGGAACATATTGCCGGTATAGCAATGGGGATGGTGTCTGATGGCAAGAAATTTGCCATTTTGACAGATATTCTAGGTGACGAAGATGCTATCGGAGATATGGATTTTAAAGTGACGGGTACCACGAAAGGTATTACAGCTTGTCAAATGGACATCAAGATAGATGGTCTTCCATACGAGCAATTAGAGAAAGCTTTGAATCAGGCTAAGGAGGGTAGATTGCACATTTTGAATATAATGAATCAAACTATCGCTGAAACAAATCCTGACCTTAAGCCGCACGCGCCTAGGATGGTTGAACTCAGAATCCCTAAAAGCTTCATTGGAGCTGTTATCGGCCCAGGGGGATCAATTATTCAGGAAATGCAGAAAATTACCGGAACCACAATTACCATTACAGAAGTTGGCGATGAAGGTGTCGTAAACATCAGCAGTAGTAATGCACAAGGTATCGATGCTGCCGTGGACAGAATCAATGAGATTTCTTTCGAAGTATCAGTAGGAGATGAGTATGAAGCAGTGGTAGCCTCAATTATGCCATATGGCGCTTTTGTTGATTTTAAAGGGAAATCAGGCTTACTGCATGTTTCTGAAATGTCCTATGATAGAATCGAAAACGTTGAGGATTTTCTGAAAGTGGGTGATAAGGTCAAAGTTAAGTTACTTGAAGTCGATAAGAAAACCGGTAAATTCAGACTTTCCAGCAAAGCTTTAATGCCAAAACCTGAGGGTTATGTCGAAAGACCTCCAAGAGATGAAAGCAGAGGCGGAGGAAGAGATGGAGGTAGAGACGGTGGAAGAGACAGAGACAGAAGAGGAGGGAATGATGGCAGAAGAAACTTTGACAACGATCGGAATAGAAATAGAGATTAAACTCTAAAAATAATGTAACTACTCAGGTAAATGCTTTCCAATTTTTATCGAAATTGATCGTACCTGAGTGGTTACAAAATAATAATTTTAATAAAAAAGCTCTCTTTACTTTGGATAAGAGAGCTTTTTTTTTGATATTTAGAACAGATTTAGGTTTTTACGAGTTTTTACTCATAAGTTTTATAATCTTGAACTAGGGAATCAAAGAATGCGTCAACTAAAAATATCACATCGTATAACATCCAGAGAGAGTATTGCTTTGGATAAGTATCTCAACGATATTAATAAAATACCACTCCTCACTGCGGAAGATGAATCCAACCTTGCAAAAAGGATAAAAGAAGGGGATCAGGAAGCTTTGATGAAGCTGACAGAATCTAACTTGCGATTCGTTGTTTCTGTTTCTAAACAATATCAAAATCAGGGTCTTTCACTTTCCGATTTGATTAATGAAGGTAATTTGGGCTTGATGAAAGCAGCTAAAAGATTTGATGAAACCAAAGGATTTAAGTTTATTTCATATGCTGTTTGGTGGATAAGACAATCTATTCTTCAAGCTATTGTAGAATATTCGAGAATCGTTAGATTGCCGCTCAATAAAGTGAGCGCCTATAATAAAGTCAATCAGGTTTTTACATCTTTTGTACAAGAATTCGAGCGAGAACCGAGCGTAGAAGAATTATCAGAAATCCTAGATATTCCTGCGAAAGAAATTTCCTTGGTTTTGAAAGGAAGTGGCAAGCATGTTTCTGTTGATGCCCCAATGTCTGAAGATGAAGATTCTTCCACTTTATTGGATATGATGACAATGGATGATGGGATTTCGCCGGATTTGAAATTAATGGAAGAATCTCTTCAAAAGGAAATTTCCATCGGTCTTTCTGTACTTTCTCCTAGAGAAGTTACTATTTTGGAAGGATTTTACGGACTTAATGGCACGAAACCACTCTCACTTGAAGAGCTCGCAATTAGATATGACTTGACACGTGAAAGAGTTAGACAGATTAGAGACAGGGCTTTAGGAAGATTGAGAAAATCATACTCGCGAAAAGCTTTTATAAGTTTTTTAGAACCTTAATCTGCCTCCCTATCAAGATGTCTATTTTTACCTATTCGTTTTTGAATAAACAATCAAATTCTGTACCATGCCATTTTTAATGTTTCTTGTTCTTGCATTCTTACTTTATTTTGTCTATTATATGACAAATAAGAAGACTCGAGGTGATGGCAAGATAAAAACTGATGTTGCAGCTTTAAGAGAAGAGATCAGTCCCTACATAGGTAAATTTGTGCCTTGGAATTTCGAGGAAATGCAACTTTTTTCCCTTACGGAAGCTGATAAAACTACTAAAAAGAAGCGCGGTTTAACGGTAAGAGCGGTTATGAACTCCATTTATCACGAACCTATGTGTATTTATGTATACCGGGATTTCGGCTCCAGAAGAGAATACAAAATGATATTGGTCAAAACGTCCAATCGAGAATTTGTCTATATTTTGAAAAAAGATACAGTGAATATCTTCATGAATGATTTCGCTCTGGCCTCTATCAAGGAAGATGCTTATCTCTACCCGCCCGGGCAAACTAATTTATTGGCCACTATCAATCTGGACGGAGGAGCATATTTGCCTGTCACTGTCGACAATAGAGAGTTGGCTACACTTACTCATCCGGGAAAAACTGAGAGGGTCAATCCGAGGGCATTTGAGATATTGCATAAAATGAACGAGAAAGAAGAGGATCTTTTGCTCGCCCTTTCTTTTTATACAATAATCAGAAAGAAAAATAATATTAAAGTTTAATAGATATTTGAACATTATTATTGTTTGAATTATTTAACTTTGTGTGTATAACCGGATAAAGTAAAGATTTACTAAATGGGATTAAGGAAAAAAGCCAGTTTAATTATTTATCGTTTTGCAGAAAAGGGTCTTGAAGTATTTTTGCAGTCGACAAAAAATGAACTGAATGATACGGAGTGGCATTTACCTGAAAGTGATATTGACAGACCGGATATGGATCCGATCCAATCAGATAGAATGATAGAATTAGATCCTGTTGCGCAAGACAATGGGAATGTGAACAGAGCATGGGCAGTAGAAGGGGAGTGGCACGATATTCCTACATTTTGCAATATGATGGTGAATGATATGAGGGAAGTGAAGGAGAAAATTATAAAGAAAATTCCTGTTCCTGAAGCAGGAAGTTTTATCAATGTGAAAGATGCCTTTAAGAAGGTTCTTCCTCACCAATATGAATTGATTAAGGAGTTGAAGGATATTCTGATTGATAGAAACAGTACCAAGAATATATAGAAATATTTTTAATGAATTTATGGCAAGCTATCTACAGTGTAGATAGCTTTTTTTACTTTTGTGAATAATCTATTCAAAATGTCAAGTGAAAATAATGTTATACCTGCCTTAGCCGGAACTAACTTCAAATTTGAAGGTCAAACGAATTTCTACAAAGGCAAAGTTAGAGATGTCTATTCCATAGAAGATCTTTTAGTAATGGTCGCCACCGACAGAATCTCCGCTTTTGATCACATTCTAACCCAGCCAATTCCCAACAAAGGAAAAGTTCTCAATCAACTGGCAGTGTATTTTTTAGAAGCTACAAAAGATATCGTTCCCAACTGGCTTCTCGCTTCTCCGGATCCCAATGTTTCCATAGGCTTGAAATGTGAACCTATAAAAATCGAAATGGTGATTCGAGGCTATTTAGCAGGGCACGCCTGGCGCGAATACAGTATAGGTAAGAAAAATTTGTGTGGTGTACCTTTTCCATCGGGTATGTCTGAGGGGGATGCTTTCCCTGGACCCATTATCACGCCTTCCACCAAAGCTGATGCCGGTCATGATGAAGATATTTCACGTACAGAAATACTTCAGCAAGGAATAGTGGACGAGGATATTTATATTCAAATGGAGAACTATACTTATCAACTTTTTGAAAGAGGATCAGAAATGGCGCTGAAGAGAGGGCTGATTTTAGTCGACACGAAATATGAGTTTGGGATCTATGATGGCAAAGTATATTTAATGGATGAGATTCATACACCGGATTCTTCCAGATATTATTTGGCAGAAGGTTATGAAGAAAGACAAGCAAGAAAAGAGAAACAAATTCAATTATCCAAGGAATTTGTTAGGGAATGGTTAATTGCAAATGGTTTTCAAGGTCTTGAAGGTCAGCAAATACCTAATTTAGATAATACCTTTGTTCAGGAAATTAGTAATCGCTATATTAATTTGTACGAGCAGGTAACCGGACTAAAATTCGATAGATCCGGAAATAATGAAAATATTGAAGAAAGAATATTTAACAATATAAGCAACTACCTAAAATCACTCATTTGAGCAGACTCTTCAACGAAGGACTGTAAATAATTGAATTTAGGAGTAAGTTTACCATTTTCTGCAATTGTAGCATTGGCGAGTATTGAACTTCTCTCTGCTTTTAATATTTCGGGTAAAATGTTCTGAACAAATTGGTCTGAAAAAGCACCTGATGAATCTCTTGGGATCTCATTAGGCAGGTTATCAATCGTCATCATATCAACTTTTGACTCATGTGGAGCAACAACTTTCCCTGTGGAAGGATCAAAACCATAAATCGGATCTTTGATAGTTGATGCAAATAAAGTAGAAGGCACTGAACTATGGGGGACTATGTCGCAGGTTACATCGGCTATTACTTGAATATTAAAATCGGACTCATTCATTTCATCTACATCAAAAAAAGCAGGTGCTTTGGGGTCGTAGTAAATCCCGTTGACAAAAATATCAGCCACAGTATAGTATTTTTTGAAATCCATCTGAAATTCTTCCGGATTTGCATAATAATCCTCTTTCTTAAATTTCTCACCATCCTTTCGGGTTACATAATCTTCACTGTCAATCTGCGAAAATACAGGGAAATCAAATTCCTTTTTGAGGAAGTCATCAGGAGAAACATGTCGGATTCCCATATCTGACAAAACTTGCACTGCCCCGGAGCCCACTCTGCCCTTACCTGTAAGTATGACTTTGAATGCCGGGAATTCTATTTTTTTATAAATTTTTAAAGCTGATTCGTAATCATAACAATCGATAAGTCGAGGTAAAATAAATTTCTTAGACCTATGACCATAAGTGAAAATAGCATTGTGCGCTCCTACCATTCCCGCATAATAACCAAATGCAATTAATCTTTCACCTCTAGCATCAGTTAAAACTTCATAATCTATCAATCTTATTTTCTTATCTAGCACAGTTTGTAACAACTTGCGATTATATTCCTGTTTTTTGATCGTGTGAGAAAAGAAAAAATAGGTTTTATCTGCAATTAATTGATTTTCCGGCACCTCTTTGACTCCTAACAAAATGTCACAATCACTTAAATCGTCCTGAGAATTTACATTATTGAGCGCATATTCTTCATTGGAAAAACATCTGTTATCTGAAGGTTCGATCACTATTTCCACTTGTGGATATTGCTGCATAATGTTTTTACAATGTGCAGGGGTTAAGGGTGTTCTGCTATCGGGTGGATTTTTACCTTCTTTTATAATACCAATCTTCATCGACTCTTGATTTATTTGTTTTTTGCTATCCTTGAAATTATTTATTCTTCCATTTTGAATTCATGATGATCACCGGGAGAATAAGAATTTAATATAGCGATGCAAAATAGAAGTTTCCTTTTGTCTAACCCAAGATTGGACGTGAAATTATTCAGATGATTCTAAGATTTATTGATTTATTTACAAAAAACATACGAAAGGGCTTGGAAATATAATCTATGCGCTCTACAAGGATTTTTATTCGGAATTGATGTCAATATTCTATCTTGTGGAAAATACTTATTTAATTATCAAACTTAAAAATTTTGAATTTAAAAGATAAAATTACAGAACTGGATTCTCATTATGATAATCTTGAAGCAATGAGCACCGAAGAGATTCTTCGTTCTATCAATAATGAAGATAGGAAGGTGGCGGAGGCTGTTCAGCAATGTTTACCACAAATAGAGCGATTGGTCGACAATATTTATGAGCGAATGAAGGAGGGAGGGCGTTTGTTTTATATTGGTGCGGGAACCAGTGGCAGGTTGGGGGTGTTGGATGCCTCAGAATGTCCACCAACATTTGGTGTTAGTCCGGACTTGGTGATTGGTTTGATTGCGGGTGGGGATTCTGCCTTGCGGAATGCGGTGGAATTTGCTGAGGACAGCCCTACATTGGCTTTCAGCGAATTGCAGAAATTCCAAATAGATAAGATGGACTCAATTGTGGGTATTGCTGCATCTGGAACTACACCATATGTAGTGAATGGACTGATAAAATGTAGGAGTGAGGGCATCCTTACGGGTGCTATTACTTGCAACACGAATAGCCCATTAGCCAAAGCAGCGGAATTTCCCGTCGAGGTACTTGTAGGACCGGAATTTATTACCGGAAGCACCCGAATGAAGTCCGGCACGGCCCAAAAGCTGGTTTTGAATATGATATCTACCTCTCTTATGATCAAATTGGGAAGGGTGAAGGGAAATAAAATGGTGGATATGGCGCTGAGCAATGCTAAATTGATCGATCGTGGTATTCGAATGATTACCAAAGCTACAGGTATAGAAGACCGTCAGGCGAAGATTTTATTAAGCCGTTATGGCTCTGTGCGGGCAGTTTTAGAACAATTAGGAGGATAGAATTTTTTGTACCTACTCAGGTGCGATCAATTTCAATCAAAAATGTTTATTTTCCGTGATACTTCGTCTCTTTTCGTGTCAAGAGCGCTGTTATTAACAATAAAAGCAGTCTCGTCTGACGAAAAATAACTCATTTTTATCTTTTGAAAGCATCTGCCTGAGTAGTTACTTAATTTATTTTACCTTTGTGAAACTAAATTTTAACTATTGTGGTTAATGGTGGTGAGTTCAATGGAACTTTTGAATATTTACTTTGGGGCTGAACTGGAATCGACAGGAATGAATGTCTGTAAAGTAAGCATGCCGGAGCATGAGGGCTTACTCCGTTAAAAATAGATCTCACAACTTTAGTTGGCGACAATAATTACGCCTTAGCTGCCTAATTAAGTTAATTAGCACAGCTTTTATGCCGCACGCTTGATATCTGATACACAGCGATGCCGCATTCAAAACCTTTCAGATTAGTTTGTTGCCATCGCTCCGAGGCAATGAGCGAAATTCAGGAGATAAGGATTCGGCATGGGATGGAAAGTTGTCCTACCCGAATCACGAAAAATAAAATAATTCTCTAAGCATGTAGAAAGCTCTATAGTGCGTTAGCTGGACGAGGGTTCGACTCCCTCCAGCTCCACTTAAGAAAACCCTCTTCGACTTTTAGGTTGGAGAGGGTTTTAGTTTTTATCCAATCCGCTTATCTATTCCCGCATCATTTTATGCCATTAAAGCTCTAATTTCTTAATATATCATAAAAATATATGTGTTTTGTATCGATATTTGCAAAAAAGTGATAGGTATTCTTTTATAACTTACTCCTTATAATGACTTAATATTTTAGAATTTTAATCATGATATAATGGGGCGAATTTTACCGATACTTTTCCTTCTCATTTCTATTACCTTAAATGCTCAAGAGCCGGATGATATTAAAAAAATCAGACCAAGAAATAACATTAGTTTAAATGTTCTAGGTGATGTCACCCTATTATCAGGCAATTATGAACGGATATTACCATTAAAACCTAATATTTTAATGGCTGCTAAAATTGGAATAGGGTATAATCTAGATGTTGAGGCAGTTTGGGCTGATTATAGTAGGAAAGATAATTATTTTGCTGTTCCCATGCATCTAAGCACCAATTTCGGAAAGGAAAGACTTTTTCTGGAACTGGGATATGGTTATACTTACTTGAGAAATACAAAAGAAAGCACTTTTGCGCATTATCCTTTGATTGGATTTAGAATGCTACCCACTGAAAAAGAAAGATGTAGTTTTCGAATGTTCTTCTATCTACCTCTAAATTTCCTGCCGGAAAATTATTTTTTTATTCCATTAGGCTTCAATTTCGGATATGCATTTTAAATATAGAATCAATATTTTAAATTAAATATTTACTTATGAAATATCTTATTATCCTAATAATTATAATACTTTGCAATTTCGGACTAGTAGGTCAAGAACATTATGAAACTATAGAAAGACCTAAAAATAATATTAGTGCGGGCTTCATGGGTGATGTTTCATTTTATTCATTTACATACGAAAGATATAGACTCCTGAGACCTGATTTAATTTTGAATAGCAAGATAGGGCTGGGATATAATTTTGATTTAAAATTCTGTTTTTTTTCAAACGAATGTATTGAATATGATTATTTGACTCTTCCTATACATGTAACAGCTAATTTCGGCAGAGAAAAATATTTCTTAGAATGTGGATTAGGAAGCACCTTTGTTTATAATACCATTGAAAGTTATTTATTCATATATCCAATTTTGGGTGTCAGATTTATCCCACTGCGATCGAAAAGAATCAGCTTTAGAGTGTTTGGTCAAATGCCAATTCCCATCGGAAGGAAAAACTATATATTTGCCTTGCCTTTAGGTGTGAATCTAGGATTTAGTTTCTGAATTAATTATATAGAACATAGCTCAAAATACTAATAGATTGTAACTAAAAACGGGTGTAAAGCTTTTAAATTAAAATTACCTATGAAATATCTTTTTATCCCATTTTTTCTAATCATTATTAATAATTATATTTTTGGTCAACTATTTATTGATACAACAGAAAGACCTAAGCATAATATCAGCGCAGGGTTCCTTGGTGACCTCTCAATTTATTCACTATCTTACGAGAGGTATAATGTCTTAGGTCCGAAATTTATTTTAATTGGAAAAGCCGGCTTAGGCTATAATGAAGATTTTTTAACATGTATTTTTGATAAAGATTGTATTTCCTATAATTATGTGACTATTCCAACACATGCATCAGCAAATTTTGGCAACAAACGATTTTTTTTCGAACTCGGAATGGGGAGTACCTTTATTTTAGGAGTCAAAAATACCTTTTTAATTATTTATCCATTCGCAGGGCTTAGGTTGATACCACTAAAATCTAACAGAATAAGTTGTAGAGCATTTGCACTTTTGCCGATTTCAGTAGGAGAAAATAAAAACATTCTGGAGTTCCCACTTGGGGTGAATGTAGGATTTAGTTTCTAAATTATGCAACTATCTAATATAAAGAAAATATGAAGTATTTGTTATTACTTGTAATAATTGTTGGGTTTTACTTGCCTTTAATGTCCCAAGATGAAATTTATAATTCCAATTTGCGACCTGATAAAACGGTAAGTATAGGAGTCTTTGGCGAAGGACTTTTCTCTTTCAATTATGAATACTTAAAGGTTTTGAATCGATATTCTTTACTTGCTTTCAAATTGGGTGTTGGATACACGGAGGATTTATTGGTTTTTGGCAATAGAATGAAGGATAATTCATTGTTTAATTCTCATCAGATATTATTGGGGATTGGAGAAAAGGAAATTTATATTGATATTGGTTTAGGTGGCACTGTTTATTTAGAACCTAATGATACTTTTTACTATATTTTTCCAATTTTCGGTTTAAGATATTTACCGCTGCGGAGGAAAGAGGTAAGTTGCCGAATATTTGTTCACGCTCCTATAGCGATTGGAGCATCATCTAATGTCTTTGTATTCCCTTTCGGAGTAAGTGTAGGTTGGAGTTTTTAATTAAATATAATGGTTACAGTAAGATTACTTTTACTATTAATAATAAGCTTCCCAACCATTGGTCAGGAAGAAATTGATTATAGTGAAGAGCGTCCAAAAAACAATCTAAGTCTCAACTTATTTGGAGATGGATTAGCCGGAATAAATTATGAAAGGATGTTTTTTGTGCATCCGAGCTTGCTTATTGTCACTAAGGTGGGCTTAGCTTACTCTGAATCATTAAATATTTTTGGTGGATCAAAAGAATATTTCATCTTGTACCCTCACCACATTACGGTCAACTTTGGAAGAAAATATGTTTTTGGAGAAATAGGATTAGGAGGTTCGATTGTGAGGGGAGATGGTTCAAAAAATTACTATATCTACCCCATGGCAGGAATGAAATTTCTGCCGCTACGGTCAAAGCGGATATGTTTTAAAATTTATCTGCAAGTACCTTATAGCACCCGAGGAGTTTTCAATGCATTTATCACTCCGGTTGGAATGAATTTCGGCTTTTCATTTTGATGACTTTGTCTATTTCCCGTCCTAAAACGTAATTCTTGCCCCTCCAAAATAATTCCTCCTAGGAGCTGGATTGAAAAATCTGTTACCAAAAGCATTGATGTCATTTCCTAAGCTGTATCGTTCATTTAGTAAATTGTCTACTCCGGCAAAAAGCTGTAATTCTTTAGTGGTACTTATCTGCAAATTCCACGTGAGTTTCATCTGAATAAGGTAAAATTCATTTGAAAAGACCGTATTCGCATCATTTAAAGGCATCCCAGAAGTGTAATTATGCGAAATATTCAAACCTATCTGTTTTGGGAAGGTGATAAAAAATGTATTTGTCCACACCCAATCGGGAACTGCGGTAACTTTGTTGCGAGAAAAATCATCTTCATTAACTTGGTATTTGCCAAAGCGGTAATGATTGTATGAAACTGCTGATTGAAAACTGAAAGCATTAATAAATCTGTCCCTTCGAGTGGGTAGGAAGTGAGCCCAGACAGATGCTTCAATACCTCTTTGTTTTATTTGACCGGCATTTAAATAGAATTCAGCGCCATTTTCGCGCAATTGCCTAACGATCCCATTGTTCATATTAAAATTGTAGATACTCAGGTCAGAAATAAATCTTCTGTTAGATGTTTCCCAACGCACTCCGATCTCGTAATTTATTCCTGTTTCTGCTCGCAATTCTGTGTTGATGAGATTATCGGAAGACCGGACTTCAGCAATAGTGGGAGGTGAATATCCTTGTGAGACTGAGGCACGAACAGCTAAGCCTTCCGAGAGCAAATAAGAGGAGGCAATTCTTGGCATGGTGATAGTTCCGAAAGAAATATTCCCTTCGGGATTTGAAACTAAGGGAAAGCTTTGATTGTACCTTATACTGGCTTGATTTAAACCCAATGATGCTTCAATTGTCCAACGATTATATAGTCTTACCATAGCTCTATAAAACAAACTGCTTTGGGTATTGTCCAAATTGTCGAATGCCTGAGGATCTGTTGCAATTCCTTCTTCGTTATCAAAATTTTCTATACTGTACCAGCCTTTTTGACCCTCAAAACCTACTTGCATCTCCCATTGAAATAGTTCTAAATCACCATTTTTATAAGAAAAGTAGGTTCGGACACCTAGATTTTTTTCCTTTCTAAATTCATAATTGGTAATAAAGGGATTTTCAAAATCTGTATTCGAACCAAAAATGCTGATGGTATGTGATAATTTGTCGGAAATCCGGGCATCATGGGCAATTCCTCCGAAGAATGTTTTGTTGTAAATACCTGCTTTTTGATCTTCGGCGGAAGGGTTGGGGCCACCCGCAGGACGAGCCATTCTTGGATTTTCTTCCATTTGGCTTTCCGTCAACCCACCCGGCGTGAGATACTTCAAATCAGTATATAAAGCTAAAAATCTCAGCTCATTATTTTTCGAATATTCCCATTTGTGGGCAGTTTGCATCGTCAATTTATCCAAATCCGTATTGTCTCTGTAGCCGTCTGAGCGCATGTAAGATTGATCAATCGAAAAGGAGTATTTATCATTTACTTTGCGTTGTACTGATAATTGTTCTTGGAACAAGCCGTAAGAACCACCGCTAACTTGCAAAAATCCTTTATTTTCTTGCACATTAAAACCATTCGGTTGAATTCTTATAACACCGCCTGAATTGGGCACGTAAAGAGAGCCATCAGGCCCTTTAATGATGTGTATAGAGGAAATTGAAGCGGGATCTATCAGATTCAGATAGGTATTTCCGCCCGCATCGGAGAGTGAAAACTCATCCATATAAATTTTTACATTCCGAATCCCGAAAGGCGAGCGGATCAAACTACCTCGCATAGCTAATCTATAGCTCCCCGGAGAACGTTCCTCCATGCGGATACCTGCGACAGTATTCAATGCCGGTAATAGAGTAGTGGTTTGTTGTTTTTCTATAAGCTCAGATGAAACCGTTTGAGCGGAGGCCGTTAATCCCAGGATGGGTTGTTGATTGAAGTAGGTGATTATTTGGACTGCTTCAAGATCATATGCGAGCGTCGAATCATGAGTCATGTAAACGCTATCTGTTTCTTGCCCGTAAATCATGGATGAAATAAAGCAAAATGAAAGAAATAGACAAGTAACATTTAGGGTCATACTTTTCAAAATTAGACTTTAGGCTAGAAAGAACATTGAAATTTAATTGGGAACCATTAAGACATTAAGGGAAATTAAGGTTTTCATTAACTTATAAAATTTAATTCTTAAATCCTAAAGGACTAGTCTACAGCAAGCTGCAAAGAAAGCTCCAAAGACAAGGCTTTCGAAGTATTTGAATCGAAGGATTTTATAAATAATAAATGACTGATTCAAATACGAGAGTAACGCAGTATTTGGAGTTTTCTTACAGCGACTTTAAAGTTTTAAACTTATTTTTTAGCTATTCTATACAGTCGACCCTTATCAGTCACTGTGTACAATGCTCCATCCTTTCCTTGAGTAATATCTCTAAAGCGCTGATCTTCATCCGGCAAAATACGCTCTTCTCCAACAACTTTTCCGTCTTCAAAAACAATTCTGGCTATATGGTAACTATTCAAACCAGTTATAAAAAGGTTATTTTCCCATTCCGGTATGCTGTTTCCGGTGTAGAAGGTCATTCCGCTGGGTGAAAGTACAGGATCCCAATAGTACACCGGTTGCTCCATACCTTCTTTTTGCTGGATTGGCGGGTTGCCGATTGGATCTTCATTGTACTCTAGACCGTAGGTGATAACCGGCCAACCGTAGTTTATTCCGGCTTTGATTAAATTCAATTCATCTCCACCAAGTGGGCCAAATTCATTGCTCCAGAGATCACCTGTGACGGGATGAAAAGCCAATCCTTGCGGATTACGGTGACCATAGCTATAGATTTCGGGAAGTGCGTCCGATTGTCCTGCAAACGGATTCCCTGAAACAGGCTGACCATCAGTGGTGATATGAAGAATTTTACCGAGTGCTGAGTTCAGATCTTGTGATTGGTCCCGAATTTCTTTGTCCGAACGTTCTCCGGTACAGACGAAAAGATTGCCTGCTTTATCAAAGATAATTCTACCTCCATAATGTTTGTCACCATCATAGCTTGGTAATACCTGGTAGATAACTTGAGCATTTTCAATAGTTTTTTCATCATCTGAAAGTCTTCCTTTAGCAACAGCGGTATGATTACCCTTGTCAACTTTTTCTGAAAAGACCCAGTAAACCAATCTATTAGCGGCAAAGTCAGGATCCAAAGTCAAGCCCAATAAACCACCTTGCCCTCTGTCGTCCACTTCGGGTAATCCTGTGATTTCATCGCCCATATCCCCGGTTTCTACATTTACAATTCGCATATTTCCTGCTTTTTCGGTGATGAGAAATCTGCCATCAGGCAATTGTACTATGCCCCATGGCTCTGTTAGAGATTTTGTAACTAATACACCTTCATATGGGGTGGTGGTAGTGACCCAATCAACTCTCGTTTGACCCTCAAATGCAGGAGGGTAATCTGTATTGGCTTCGCCTCTTTCAGGGGGAGAGTCAGAATTAGTATCGGAAGAATTCGTTGAAGATCCTACACTGTTGCATGAGGCAAAAAGCGCAGCAATTATTAATGAATATATAAAGTATTTCATTGTTTAAAATTTGATTAGTATGTACAATATTTAATTTTAAACGTAATGAATATATGTAAATGTTCGAAAAATAGTAAATTCCCTGAGAGATGTATCAGAATTCATGCTCATAGCATAAAAAATCATCAGAAAAATTCATCTTTATTTATTGGTAAAATGTATCCTTTGACCAATTCGATGGATTATTTATGATATATTCTGATTTTTTATTGTATGATTGTTCGTTTCTAATGATATGGTCATGATATCGCGGTTGCCAAGCAAAATTTGGATTTATTAAACGTGCATTTTTGCTCACACCTATTTTAAATCCCCTAATTATAGATGCCAAATTTTTTGATTGAGGACCGAAAGTGTTTTTGTAATCGGTTATTCCGAATTATATTCATTATTACCAATCCCAATAATTGCATGAAAATGATTTGGCATCACCACGAATTCACCCATTGACAAATTCATATCAGGACGTATATCAAATGTTTTTAACCATTCATTATTTGCAATTTCACCAATATCGTTCAAGACCATTTCACCTGCTATCACATTTCCAAAAAAACAATCTCGATTTTTTGTGCAAATTGTCACATAGTAGAATGCATTCCTTCCATAATCCCAATGTTTTAAACGGGCAGATTCGATTCTATATTTTCCTTTGAATTTCTTCGACATTGCTCCGCTACATTTTATCATTTAGATAATACATCCTTAGCTCCGGTAAAACTTATAGATGGGGTGGTATGATAACTTGCTCCTTTCCAAAATCTCAATAGAAAATCTATGTCCTCTAAATATTTTTTACCAATTTCTTTTTGAAAAAATGGCAGTTTAGATTGGCAATTCTCAAGACAAAACATGACCAATTCCTTTGATATTTCTTCGTTAATTAATAAATGTAATACATCCTCCTCACTTTCTTCTTCGTTAAAATATGGATTGGATGGCATAGGAAATGCAGAATTGGCGGACAGGGCAATTTCTCCACCACTTTTTGGATTATAGAAAAACAGAATTGAATCTGATTGGTCTGCCAAATCTTTAATTGAGCTTCCATTGATTTCTCTATTAAGTTTGAGATTCTCTTTTGCCTTGATTTTCTCCTTTTTGGAATTGTCTGAACTATCTATAAGGTACTCAATGAAATTATTATGAAATTCTTCGAATTCCTCTGTCTTTAAAAAAGCTATTTGTGAGCCTTTGTTATACTTTTTAAATGCTTCTAATTGTTTATTAAGGATTTCTTCTGTTTTCGGTAATTGATGATCTAAAAAGTTAACTTCATTTCTACTCTCAAATGAATTTTTTTCGTCCATGACAACTTGAGGATCAAATGGCATTTTGAAAAATAAACCTGTATAACACCATTCACCCTTCCATTTTACAATTCCCGAATAAATGATGGTGTCAACTTTATCAATATTGTCGGCCATTGGAAAGGTTTTCTTTGTTACATTAAATTTTTTCTCGGAGGCAATATGTTCAATGAAAACATTCGCATCGTCTTGTCCCTTATAAAGGAACAATCCTTTTATTTTAGGTGACATTTCAAGTAAGTTTATCCTATTATGACCCTGAATATCGAAAATTTCCGTAGCCCATTCCTTACCTGTAAGATTTAGTAATTTAGTATGATATCTATGGATATTGTCATCGACTTGTTCATTTATATAAGCGGCAGCATTCACATTGCCTTTATATTCTTTGATGATTTCCGATAACACTGCATCTTGTCTTACTTTGGTGTCGGGATAAAACAGATAGGTATTAAATAATACTTTTTCTATTAATGTCCCTACGTCATCAAATCGAACTTCTATTTCATCAAATTGATAAAAAGACTGCAATGTTTCATTTTCCGGGGCATATTCCCAAGCATCATCAAAAACTGTCATTACACTTCCGGATATTTCCTGAATAAAATCGTTAAAAGGTGCAATGAATTTTTCCCTTTGCATTGTATTTAAAAAATACCAAATTAAGAAACTTACATCTTGCCCATTTATCTCCTCCTCAAAGTAATCCTCCATTGAATAAAAGGGTAGGGGTATGCCGTACATCCTTTTATGTAATTTTACAAATGAGTTCCAAATATTCGTTTCGGAGATTTGATCCTCCAGATATGAAGTGAGAAAACAAGCCAATAAGTCAATTTCCTTTTTGCCCAAATACATATTTAGGATTAAAGCGTACTTATTAGTGCTAATGACTTTCTTGACATCATTACACACCCTGAGGTAGAAGAAGTCGCTTTTCGTTTGTTTTTTATAAGGTTTGAATTCTAACCAGTCTTTAAGGTATATTTTGTTATCCATTAGTATGTGTTTTTGGTTGTACAGATCGCTAATTTAATTAAACAACTAGTAATTTTTCTAAAGAAGTTGTTTGAATTATTCAAAATATTGTACTAGACTAATTTGCACATCACAAAAAGCCAAATTGATAAATATCACATAGTAAAGAAAAATCCTAGACAATAATTTAAATTAATAAAGAAAGGTTAATATCTCAATGATCATGAAATTAAATTCCAACTCACATCCCCGTGGTTAGACCACTCATGTTCTTGCTGCACTCTAATGGGGGTCAATTGTGTATTCACGATTTTCGAAATTTCAGGACAAATAGTTTGAGCGAATTCATCCCCTTTCTGCCAATTATGATGACCGTCTGTAATGAAAATTTCAGTCTTCATTTTCTTCAAGACATTAATCAACCAAACACCGGATGCCTTGCCGCCACCCATTAATCCTCCACCATAGCGGACATGAATGACGTGAGAGATGATCCCATTGCTTGGAATTATCTTTTTGCAAAAAAAGGATTCGTTTTCTGCAAAAACATAAATCAGGGGATAGGAAAAGCTCCCCAATACGTCACTCGTGACTTTTATGATTAAAAATACTGCTCTGTCGGTTGCTCTGCTGCCTTCAGGGAAATCAACAATTTCTTTATGACGAGGTAAGTTGAGTTTTGGCAATTCTTCAATATGTTCTACATAAACAGTAGTATTTTCATCAGAAAAAAGAGTCCGACTGTCCATAAACTTTGAATCCTCCCATGGGAAATAATCCGAAAAAATAAATATATCCGGAGAGGTAGGCTCAATCTCAGTAGCAGGATTTTGCTTGGCGAAGTTGGAGTGAAGATAAAGTAAAGCTCTAAAATCTTCTCCGGCAGATGGATACCATGCTATTCTCGGTTCCCCTTCAAAGTTGTCTATGAATTTTTTAAGCTTACCTGTTTTGCCACCATTAAGATTTGAAAGTAGTTCTTTTGACATAATTTTTTCTATTTATAATATGAATGAATTTAAGTCAAGCTAACCTGACTGATTAAATAAGAATTTATAGCAATGAAGTCAAGAGATTACCCTTTCCTATTAGTCGTCCGGTATCATCCCTAGTTTCATTTCTTTCCGGATCATATCTACCCTTAAGTCGACCATAGGCATCCCTAATTTCATATTTATCTCCTATTGATTTAATTCTCCCAAGGAGTTTGCCGGTATGATCTCTTAATTCTTGTTCCATAACTTGATAATTTGTATGATTAATAATGAATAATTCTTTTAGGATTCTTGAAAGAAAATTTCGGATATTCTGTAAATTTTTAAAATGGATCGGGAAATTCTTTAGATTTCATTTCCGATAATGTTTTATAATCATTGAGTTCCTCTCTACTGCGCAGGTGATGATTTCCATAAAGAAAATGAGTCAGATGTTTTATTTGTTTATCCATCATTTCCATGTTATCCTTCATTTCCACTCTAGATTCGAATATTTGAGCTTCATTCATAGTTGGATATTTTTCGAACCACTTTTCTACTTGATATTTCACTTCAAGAGTTAGGAGATTTAATCGATTTGTGGCTGGTCTAACATCCATATCTATACTTTCAAGTTTTCTTCTTTTGAAAAATCTAGATATATAATAAATCACTCCACCAAGAGCTAATAATAAAAGTGGAAATTGAAGTATCATAGATACTGCAATGACAATGGTTATTATGATAGGTACCCTAAATCTTTTCATTAGTCATGTTTTAATGAATTCTTTTACTTGTAGATATTTAAAACTAAATTGCCAGAAACTAGTACTTAATTTCTCTGTAATAATTTTCTAACTCAGTTTCAATCTTTAAAAATTTAGCTTTTCTATCATTTTCAAACTGGAGATTTAGTTTTTTCCAATTATTATATTTTATTGTTCTTTCTTCTAATGTGTCACTTTCCGAGTATTCAGGCGAGTCCGGTCGCTGTGATTTTTTCATTTGATTTAGTATATTATCACCATAAGTAAAATAGGCATTTTCCGGTTCTAGTCTTATTTCATTAGTTAGTTTTCTAATATACTTTGCTTCGACAATAGCTTGCAGAGCAGTTCTTGCTATGGTACTGTTAAGTGATTTATTTGTGGTTGACTTTGTTACATAAATCAGTTTGCAAGTATAATATCCTAAAATAATTGGAACAATTAAAAACCATACGTAATATGCTATAAAACATACAAATGCAAGTAGGAAAACTATGAACCCTAGACCTCCTGAATCGTTGCTGTTGTTTTTCATACCTTTGGTTTTTTAACTTTGAGATATTTAATGACTATGATTATTACTATTAAGTTTTGACTCAATAGCAAACATCATAGTTAGCTCTTTAATAAGTTATAATAGACCCCCTCAATGAATAACCAATCATGAAAAGTGCTGATTCCAATTTTCTCATTGAATTTTCTTCGTTATTGAACTTTGAATTTTCAGCAATTTCCTTCAATAACCAATTCGCATAAATGTTATTCTTGATATGTCTTTTTGGATTATTATTATGTAAAGCTTTAAAAATAAATTTATCACTGCTAGGGTTTCTTCTATTGATTTTCCCCTCCTCTCCTTTATTGATTCGGGAATTGCCATAGGCGAAATCTAAAACATCCGGTATTTTATGAGCTTCTGTCTCTTCGAGGAATTGCCTTACAAGGTAACCAAGAGCAGCACCAACTCTACTATCATAGATAACAAAATCATCTATTAATAATGAATAGATCTTCGTAAATCCGGAGTTCATGTGAATTTTATCAAAATTGGAGTTAATATCTACAGTTTTAGGAGACAACTTATCTATTGCTTCTTCAAAATAGCCGATAACGTCCTTCATGTTCTGCAATGTTGAGACATTCGATCTCGTTACTCCTCCCCATTTTAGTGCAGATGTACAATAAGCTAAAAAATCCTCAGCATTCCTTTCTTTTAGAGATTTCCTAAGCCCGTCACTTATAATTTTTAATACTGCTTCACTTTTCTGATAACAATCTCCTTCTCTTAATTCATTATTCGGCAAGGTGCATTTAAAACCCCATTTATATTTTTCATAGGCATTGTAAATGGAATTACATGACCAATTTTCTTTAGTTTTCCTATTAAAATATTTATGTTGGAAACTATGTTCATTATCTATCTTTGGAATTATCCATTTAATAAAATTGACTTCATTAACATTGACTTCATTAACATTTTTTATGTAGGTAGTTTTATTCATAAAATTTAATTTTTGAATTAAGTGTGATTTAAAAAATTATGTATAAATAAAGATTAAGGGTTTTGTATGTAAATACAAACCTAAGATGTTGAATTATGAGTAGATATGGAAAAAATGAGAAGCACAATCTCTTAATATGGTCGCAAAATACATAATGTTTTTCAAATTTCCAAATAAAAGTCAGAATATATTAGAATAAATTCTGTTTTTTGAGTAACAGCCGTATTTTAGTTCAAAATACCATTGTTTTTCCCTACAATCAAATATTGCTAGAATACTTGATTTTTCTCGTTAGTTGGCAAATATATAATTGATATTTTTCTCGGCAATATGGATTAAGCCAATTTAATACATGTTAATTTGTATCAGTGCATCTTCGCTCAATCCATCAATTTCAATATTCATAATTTTACCATTATGTCGAAATAGAATAGTAACTCCTTCAATGTTTGTAGGATCGCTGCTTGTAAAAATCCTTAAAATCTCAAGAATGGTATTTTTGGCTAAGTTATAATCCTCGTGTGTTATAGTGGATGATATAGCAATATTTGACTTTGGTTCATCAATGTTAAATTCATACTGTTGAATAAAACTTTCACACATGTCAACTATTGTTTGAGCATAATTGTGATCTACATTATGAGTACTATGAATTAAAAGTTGAGATGTAAAATAGTCCTTAACTCTTTGATCATAAGTTATTGGTATGAATTCTGAATTCTTTAATAGGGTTGAACTTTCATCTACAAATCTGGTAATCTGCTGATTATTTAGGAGGGTCTTAATTACATAACTTGCTGTCTCAACATCCATCCTAAGGTCGTGA
>CALCSX010000074.1 GCA_937894165.1 uncultured Saprospiraceae bacterium
TTTCTGGGGGATAGGCATGGATTTGAATAGGGAGATTGCAAAATTAAGAGCTGCCAGAGTTTTATGGGCAGAGATAGTGAAAGGTTTCGAGCCGACTAATGAAAAATCATTAGCATTAAGAACTCATTGTCAGACATCCGGTTATAGTTTAACGGAACAGGATCCGTATAATAATATAGCCAGGACCACCATTGAAGCGATGGCCGCTGTTTTAGGAGGCACTCAATCACTGCATACCAATTCTTTAGATGAGGCAATCGCCTTGCCAACAGATTTTTCAGCTCGAATAGCGAGAGAAACTCAAATATTTTTACAAGGAGAAGGTGGATTGTCCAAGGTTGTGGATCCTATGGGTGGTAGTGATTTAATAGAAAGTTTGACACTAGAGCTTATTGAAGAAGCTAAAATATTGATGGCAGAAGTGGAGGAGCTGGGGGGTATGGCACAAGCTATTAATGAAGGAATTCCAAAGCAAAGAATAGAGGAAGCGGCCGCGCGCAAGCAAGCCGGTATCGATGGTGGGCTTGAAAAAATAATTGGTGTGAATATATTTTCACCACCTGAAGAAACAGAAATGAACCTTTTAGAGATTGACAATACTGCGGTGAGGGATTCGCAGATTGAGAGATTGAAAAATATCAGAGCTATAAGAAATCAAGAAAAGGTGGATGAAGCTCTTGAGCTGCTTCGGGAGGCAAGTCACTCAGGACGTGGGAACTTATTGGAATTAGCAATCGTTTGTGCTCGGGAAAGAGCTTCATTAGGAGAAATATCAAATGCGATGGAAGATGCTTTTGGGAGATACCAGCCGGTTTCAAGAAGTATAAGTGGCGTATACTCGGGTGCAATAAAAAACGACGAAATCTTTAAAGAAGCGGGCAGATTGGCTTCGCATTTTGCAGAGGTGGAGGGTCGGCAGCCGAGGATTTTGATCGCTAAATTAGGGCAGGATGGACACGACAGAGGCGCGAAGGTAATAGCGACCAGTTTTGCGGATATTGGATTTGATGTAGATATCGGTCCATTGTTCCAAACCCCACAGGAGGCTGCTCGACAGGCTGTGGAGAATGATGTTCATATTTTAGGGGTGTCTTCACTTGCAGCAGGGCACAAAACTTTAATTCCGGAGACCATAAAAGCTTTATCTGAACTTGGACGAGAGGATATTATGGTGGTCGTTGGCGGAGTAATTCCACCCAATGATTACGAATTCTTATTCGATTGTGGTGTCGCTGCGGTATTTGGACCCGGGACTAATATTGCTAAGGCAGCTATTGAATTATTAAGTATAATTATAGAGAGTAGAAAGGAAGATGAATAAATTAAGGATTATTGTCTTTTTTGCAATGACTTATTCTGTAAGTTCGGTGGCGTTGAGCGCTCAAGATTTGCAGGTTAAGGAGCAGGTGTTCAATTTCGGTGATGATAATATTACTGTGAGAATTAGCTCTAATTTAGAAGGAGGGGTGCGAAATTATATTTTATTTGCGCCCCATGATGATGAAAACGCTGCTGTGGAGGCTTCCCTACGGATAATTGAGAAATATGGCGGTGAATTGGTGGAGTTGAAAAATTCCGGCCGACATGATACGGAGAGTCGCTATATCACTTTTTTATACAAGGGTTTTATGGTTCAGGTGGATCCAAATAGAATGTTTTCACGGGATATTGCAGTCATGGATTATCAAATAAGTCTTAGGTTGAAACGAGAATATTTCTTTCGGTCTATCTTTACAAGCCGGAATAAAGTGAGAAATTATACTCGTGAGCGGATAAAAATATTAACCGATAGTATTTTGCAATATATAGAACATTATGATTACGTTATTGCAGTTCATAATAATTGGTCCAATAGTCCTAAAAGTTTCAATTTGTTATCCTATTTTGATCCCTGTTCTGTAGATGGTATGTCAGTTAGCAAGTATCATTATAATAGAAATTACCGCCCAAGTGAGTTTTATATAGTTACGGATGAAGAAGTTTATAATATGATAATCGAAGAAGGCATGAGTGTGGTGCTTCAGGTTCCTTGTCCAAGCGATGATGGATCGTTTTCTGTTTATTCGGCATACGAGGGAATTAATTACCTCAATTGTGAAGTGAAGAGAGACTTCCCGGATTTGCAATATGAGATGTTGGAAAAGGTGATTTTTCAGTTAGATAAGCGGGTTCAGGAATAGCATCATTTTTTTTAAAAAGTATTCTAGAAATATAAGTTCAACTCCCTTCAGAGTTGGAGGGTACTGTTATGCTACCCCGAGTTGCAGCTTTTCAGGCTTTAATCAGAGTTATTGACATTTTACTCCTACGGAGTAATCTTCTGAACACAAATTTTCTGCGTAAATATGCGATAAATGCCATAGACCATTTACGGTGCAAGATTGCTCGACTCTCAACTAAGTTGGAGGGCTGTGGATGATTCAAACCGAGTTGCAGCCTAAGATGATTTAATTCGGGAGACTAAATTTTCATCCATTTAATCGTTTGATAACCTTTAGAGGTGGACAGACGGATATTGTACAAACCCGGGGTCCAATCTTTGGTATCGATAAGTTGACTATTGAAGGGTAGGTCGGGTGCTACAATTTGCCCTATAGAATTGTAAATATTAATTTTACCCTGCGAGTAAATATCTTCTATCTGAATATGAATGTGTTCAGAACCGGGGTTTGGGAAAATGTCAACATTGAAATCTTTTTCTTCCAAGGTTTGGGATGTCATATTACCGATCGTAAATGAATAAACCGAATTCTCTGAAGGATAATCAAACATCCCATTCCAATCCGGTACTGTAGGGTCAA
>CALCSX010000075.1 GCA_937894165.1 uncultured Saprospiraceae bacterium
ATATATCCAGGATAAATTTTCCTACAAAGACATTATATTCAGGGTTGGTTTAAGGATTGATGCTTTTGATGCCAATACTAAAGTATTGAGAGACCCTTTTTCACTATATCCCATACAGTCTGCATCTGATTTTCATGACATAGTAGGAACTGATGTTCCATCAGGTATTGGAGAAGATTTTAAAGTTTATGTCCAGAGTGAAGGAGGGGATGCTGTAAAAGGATATCGAGATGGAAATACTTGGTATGACGCTAATGGCAATCAATTGAACGATGGTAATTTCCTTTTTGGTGGAGAGTTAGTAAATCCTGCATATGAACCGGGTTCTGTGAATGATATACAAGACCCTAATTTTGATTTGAGTAGATCTTTTGAGGACTATCGAATTAGGATAAATCCAATGCCTAGGATTTCAATTTCATTTCCTATTTCAGACGAAGCAAATTTCTTCGGAAGTTATGATATATTATACCAGAGACCTCCCGGCAGAAATTATGTTTCTCCTTTAGACTATTATTTATATGAAAGTAATACACCAATAAATAATGCCAATTTAAGTCCGGAACAGACTATTAATTATGAGGTTGGATTTCAACAAAAATTAACGAATTCTTCTGCTATTAAGATTAATGCTTATTACAAAGAATTGAGGGACATGATTCAGAGAAGATATTTCCTATATCTTCCTAATCCAATAAATCAAAACTTAGGTTTTGATAATATAGATTTTGGAACAGTTAAAGGTTTTACCTTTGCTTATGATCTTAGAAGAACAGGTAATTT
This sequence comes from uncultured Saprospiraceae bacterium, assembly GCA_937894165.1. GTDB lineage: Bacteria > Bacteroidota > Bacteroidia > Chitinophagales > Saprospiraceae > CALCSX01. The sequence goes on from CALCSX010000075.1 coordinate 784, forward strand.
TTCCTTACAGGCTAACTATACACTGCAGTTTGCAGATGGTACCGGTTCAGATGATCGTTCTCAAGAAAGGATTTTAAGACCGGGATCAGGAAATTTAAGATATCTTCTCCCTTTGAATTATGACGAGAGGCATTCATTTAATGTATTGTTTGACCTAAGATGGGATGGAGGAGCTCGTTATAATGGGCCTAGAATTGGTGACTTTGCACTTCTGGCCAATACAGGCTTAAATGTTCAAGCAAGTGCAGTTTCAGGTCGACCATTCACGAGAGGTGAAGTTCCACAACGCTTTGGATCTGCCGGTATCAATGGTCAACTGAATGGAGCAAGATTACCCTGGAATTATAATATCAATTTGCGATTAGATAGAGATATTTCTCTTGGAGGAGCAAAAGATGGTAGAAGACCTATGAACCTTAATGTTTATATTAGAGTCTCCAATTTACTGAATACAATGAATATTAGCGGATTGTATGAAGCAGGAGATGAAAATAATGATGGTTTTTTAGCTAGTTATCTAGGTCAACTTGAAATGAATAGATATACTTCGGGAACATCCCCGCAAGATGAAGCTATTCGTGATTTGGGTCAGAATGTAGATAATTTTATCGGTTATTACAATATGCGAATGCTTAATCCAGGCTTCTTTTTTGCTCCTAGAAGGATATATGTGGGAGCTGTTTTTGAATTTTAATAAATAAAAAATATGAAGAATTTAATATTAATAATTACTCTGTTTCTGATTTTAGGTTTAAATCAGTCTGTTTATTCAATTCCACCTAGTGACAGGTTTTCCGAAGAAAAAAGAATAAATCAAGTTGAAAAACGGAACGATTGTCTAATTGGTACTAGAACGACAAGTTTAGATATTAATAATGTTCGAGCGAGATTGTTAACATCAGGTGATGTCTGGTGGGATAGGAATTCAAGAAGAGCGCAATATATAATTCCTAAACCTTCAGATCCCACTATCGACGGAGCCTCTTCTATATATGCCGGAGGTGTATGGCTTGGGGGTAGAGATGGAGCAGGAAATTTGAAGGTAGCAATTTCAGAATATCCAGATGCAAATGGTAATATTACCGATTTCTGGCCGGGACCTTTGACTCCGGATGGAACTACTGATCGTCAGACTTGTGCCACATGGGACAGGTTCTGGACAGTTTATTTAGATGAAATCAAAGTATTTAGAAACGCATTTCTTATAGCAGCGGAGGAAGGAAGGACTCTCCCCTTGGATTCAGTTCCGATTAGTTTATTAAGATGGCCGGGATTTGGAAATCCATTCTTTCAAGAGTATAACGAATTTAGTTTACCTGAAACAGATCAACCACTAGCGGGATTTTATGATGCCAATGATGATGGTATTTATAATCCTTTAGATGGAGACTTGCCTGCAATAGAAATTAGAGGTTGTCCGATTAGTCCTGATCAGATTCCGGATATGATGGTATTTTGGATTTATAATGATAATGGTAATGTTCATGCTGCCTCGGGAGGTTTACCAATGCAAATGGAAGTACAAGCACAATCATTTGCATATAGAACAAATGATGAAGTGAATGATATGACTTTCATTCGCTATAAGATGTTAAATAGAGCAGCTGCTCCAATTACTGATACGTACTTTGCTATGTGGGTGGATCCTGATTTGGGATGTGCAAGTGATGATTATGTTGCTTGTGATACTAGTAGATCGTTAGCGATAATCTATAATGCTGATGCAGTTGACGGACAACCGGGAACAAGTGTTTGCGATCCTCCTTCGATTGTTTCATACCAATCAAATATCCCAATTGTTGCGATCGATTATTTCAGAGGGCCATTAGGAGATACTACTTATGTTGATGAAGAAGGTAATGAAATAACAGAATCAATCGAACTTGGTATGAGTTCATTTACTTATTACAATAATACAGATCCAAATCCTAACAAAACAGGGCCAGACCGAGGAAATGTTGACCAATATTACAATTATTTAACAGGAAGGTGGAAAGATGGTTCTCCTTTCACGGAAGGAGGGGATGGGTATGATCCGGCAGGAGTGCCCATTCGATATGCATTTCCGGGTGAACCTAATGATATCAACGCATGGTCCATGTGTAGTGCAAATGAATCTCCGGTAGATTTAAGAACTCTCCAGGCTTCGGGTCCTTTTACCTTACAAGTTGGTCGCATCAATGAATTAATTGTTGGCTTACCTTGGGTGCCGGATCAGGATTACCCATGCCCTTCATTTAATGATATTTTTGCCGCAGATGATAAAGCTCAAGCTTTGTTTGACAATTGCTTTGATATTATAGATGGACCGGATGCACCTGATCTTTCTGTAATTGAATTGGATAGAGAAATCATTTTTACTATTAGTAATGCGAACTTTCCTACATCCAACAATGAAAATGAGCAATATGAAGAAGTTGATACCTACGCACCTGGACCTGTGCCTGATTCATTAAAGACTTATAAATTCCAAGGATATAAAATTTACCAATTGAAAAATAGTGAAGTTGGTAGATCAGAATACAGTGATCCTTCTAAAGCACGATTAGTATTACAAATGGATATTGTAGATAGTATTTCTCAAATATACAATTGGGTCGGACTGCCTGGAAGAACTGTTGGCGAATCATTCCTTGTGCCAGAACTTATGGTTGATGGACAGAATGAAGGGATTAGGAATACATTTAGAATTACTAATGACGCATTTGCAGTTACTGATACAAGATTAGTTAATCATAAAAAATACTATTTTTCTGCTATAGCTTATGCACACAATGAATATTTGCCTTATAACCCTG
>CALCSX010000076.1 GCA_937894165.1 uncultured Saprospiraceae bacterium
AGTACTTTTTTGGTTGCTGAAATAGGTGCTGTGGTGAACCATTGTGGCTCATGAGCGGCGTCTGCGAAAGCAATTATTTTAGCTAAAGGTTTGATATTATTTTTTTCGATATATTCCTTTGATGCCAGGACAACTGCTGAGGCGCCATCATTTATGGTCGAAGCATTCGCAGCGGTGATTGTTCCTTCTTTAGAGAACACAGGTCTCAAGCTTGGGATCTTATCGAACATAACATTTTTATATTCTTCATCTTGATCCATTGTAACGGGATCTCCTTTGCGTTGTGGGATAGACACGGGCGTTATTTCATGAGAGAAAGCGCCGGAATCGGTAGCCTCAGCGGCTCTTTTGTAAGATTGAATAGCGTAGGCATCCTGTTCTTCTCTTGAAATATTCTTAGAAGCTGCAGTTGCATCGCCGTAACAGCCCATCGCTTGATTTTGATAGACATCAGTCAAACCATCTTTCTGAAGACCGTCAATAAGTGTCCCGTTGCCATATTTTTGTCCCCATCTATTATTTTCGAGGTAATAGGGAATATTGCTCATAGATTCAGTTCCACCTGCTACTACCAGATCATTGATGCCAAGTTGTATAGATTGTGCAGCGAAAGCTATTGATTTCATTCCGGAAGCGCATACTTTATTAACAGTGGTACAGGGCACGCTATGTGATAAGCCGGCGCCTAAAGCAGCCTGACGAGCCGGAGCTTGTCCGAGATTGGCTTGACAAACATTGCCAAAAAAGACCTCTTGAACATCCTCTTTATTAATATTAGCGGATTCGAGAGCTCCTGTAATTGCTGTGGAACCTAGCTTAGTGGCCGATATTCCTGCTAATTTACTTCCGAAGCTTCCCATAGGTGTTCGTTTGGCGCTTATTATAAAGACTTCTTTCATTATTTTGAATGTTTTTGTGTGAATTGAAATAAAATAGTAGAAAAGCTCTTCAAGTTTAATAAAAATAGGCTTTCTACATTCAATAAAGAGCACAAAGGTACATAAAATATGGCTGATGAGGAAGAATATGGCTATATTTTACCTTAGGAATACAAGGTGGAATCTAATAGATACATGGTTTACGATGTTTAAATCTGCGAGAGGTATATGGAGGGCGGTGAGGGAAACCGAAACCGGTCCGTAGCGAAAGCGCAGGACGGCACCCCGGAATACGCCGACCTCCCCACTATTTTAATCATTTAGTATTTCATGAAATAAAATGATATTTTAAATGTTGAGGATGTACAGGGGGAGGGCTCGCCCAAAAACCTAAAATGATACTATAAAAGTGAAACATGTGTTAAGGGAAATGGATTTTCTTTCTTATCTTTGTTTCCTGATCGGTTTATACATTAAGAAATTATATAATATGGATTTTTTTCGCTTCATTTCTCTTGTTATTTTCTTTAGTTTATGTTTATTTTTTAAAGCCCAGGGGCAAGAATATAGCAGAGTGAGGATAGACTTAAGTGAAAGAAGTTTATTTAGTTTGAGTTGGTTGAATTTGGAAATTGACCATGGAAAACACATAGCAGGGCGGTATTTTGAGAGCGATTTTAGTCGCCGGGATATTGCTAAGATGGAGAAAGCGGGGATATCATTTGAAATATTGGTTCAAGATTCTGAAGAATTTTACAGAAATTCTCTTGAAAGAGCGCAGATAGAAGGGGAAAGTTTCGAAAATGATAGGGATCGTTATCATGATTGTTTCGAAAGTCAGTTTGATTTTAACGAGCCGGAGAATTTTAAATTGGGTTCTATGAGTGGATACTATCGCTATGCGGAGATTCAAGATGAATTGGATCTGATGGCAGCTAAGTTTCCACACTTAATATCAGAGCGTAGTCCTATTGATACCTTTAAAACATTTGAAGGGAGACCAATTTTTTGGACCAGAATATCAAACTCTCCGAACGAAGATCAATTTGGAAAGCGTCAGATATTGTACACGAGTTTGCATCATGCTCGAGAGCCTATGAGTGTGACGGCGTTAATCTATTATATGTGGTATTTATTGGAGAATTATGAAAGTAATGAAGAGATTAGAGCATTGGTAGATAACTCCGAATTATATTTTGTCCCTGTGGTAAATCCTGACGGCGTATTATACAATGAGTCTCAATCTCCCAACGGAGGGGGCTTGTGGCGAAAAAACAGGAGAGACAATGGGGATGGGACATTCGGAGTTGATCTAAATCGAAATTATGCTGAAAATTGGGCTTTTGATGATGCAGGTTCTAGCGGGAATCCGGTTTCAGCAGTATACAGAGGGGCTGAGCCATTTTCAGAACCTGAAACTCGAGCTATTAAGCATTTATGTGAGAACCATAATTTTGTGTTTGCTATGAATTATCACTCTTTTGGTAATCTTTTGGTATTTCCTTATGGGTATGAAGACAGGATGCCTGTAGATTCTGTTCAGTTCAGAGGATTTGCTAAAGTAATGACAAGAGATAACAACTATATATATGGTAATTCTTCGGAGACTGTGAACTATGCTACCAATGGCGATTCCGATGATTGGATGTATGATGCGAATGAGTTAAAGGAAAAGATTTATGCTTTCACACCGGAAGTGGGGCAGGATGGCTTTTATCCTACGAATATAAGAGAGTTAGCAGAAAAGACTTTGTACCAGAATTTGAGTACTTTAAGGCTGATTCATAATTATGCCGAGTTTGAAATTCTATCGGACAGAAATTTTTATGAAGACAATTACTTTTTGAAGTATAAAGTAGATCAGTTTGGATTAAGTCAAGGTGAGCCGGTGATCGTGAGAGTGACACCTTATAATAATAATTTATTGGACATTGATCCGGCCAAGGCTTATCAAATGCTTCCCGGTGAAAGTGTCATAGATTCTATAAGACTTTCTTTGATAGGAGAGCCTGTGTGGGGTCAGGATGTCGAGATTATTGTTGAGATGGACTATGGTTTATACAGTATCTTTGACACAATAAAATTAGTGTATGGCGTCTCGGATATTCTCACAATGACTACAGGTGATGATTTATACGATAATTGGGAAAGTAACGAACTTCCTTTGAGACCTTGGGGGACTACGGATGAATATTTTTATTCCGGTCCTGCCTCAATCACAGATTCTCCTTATGATAATTATTCTAGCAATGCTGTGTATGAAATAACCACAATTGAACCGGTCGATTTAACTCAATCTGTAAGAGCCAACATGAGTTTTTATGCTAAATGGGACTTAGAGGATAATTATGATTACGTTCAAATATTAATTGCCGAAGAAGGGGCTCAGTTTGAGCCAATTTGTGGTAGATACACCACGCAAGGAACGGTGTTTCAGGATTCCGATACACCTGTTTATGATGGCAATCAAAATGATTGGATTAGAGAAAATATTGATTTAGAGGAATATTTAGGTAAAAAAGTTCAGGTAAGATTTAAGCTTGTATCGGATGGCTTAAATAATAAGGACGGTTTTTATTTCGATAATTTTAAGATCAGAAGTATTAATATTGAAGATACAACTTCCACATCAATTCAAACTGTCCAATCAGTCCCGATGGACATGAAAATATATCCTAATCCGGCAAGAGTTTCAGTTACCTTAGATTTGTCAGAAGTGGTCAATTATCAGGAAATTGAATTTGTAAGCTTATATAATAGTATTGGTCAAAAAGTTTTTTCTATGCCATGGAACGGAGATTATAAAATTGTTGTTAATAAAAATAGTGCTGGACTGAGTTCAGGCTTATTTCTAGTGAATTTAGAGGGAAGGGGTAAATCTTGGTCTGTAGGAAAAATTTTATTTTTAGAATAAACTTTGTAATTTTAAAATATGTTGTATATTTGCAGTCCCAAAGGGGATAGTGGAAATAAAATTTCATAAATAAAGATACATCGCGGGGTGGAGCAGTTGGTAGCTCGTCGGGCTCATAACCCGAAGGTCGCAGGTTC
>CALCSX010000077.1 GCA_937894165.1 uncultured Saprospiraceae bacterium
CTTCGTCAAATTGAGGTGTTCCCGGAGCTAAAAAATCTTTGGTATTTGTATTGAGGGGATTAGCTGTATTAGCTGCAGCTGCCGCTTCAGAATGCCATTGTGTAAGAATATCTTGATTGTTCATTACCCACGCGGCAGCGGCATCTCTATCGAAAGTAAAAGTACCTGTATTAGGATCAAAAACAAGTCTAGGATAGCCCAAATTTTGAGCAGCATTATGAAAATTACTACTCCAATACTTAGAATAGTCGGAAGCCCATAATTCATTACTTTTTGCTTCCTCTTGTAATCTCAAGGCAGTGAAGTAAGGATCGTAGGAATCCCCTGCATCTTCATTGGTAGCATAAGCTCGAATGAAAAATTTATCCCTTTTTCGGAATTCCAACCTATTCTGGAAGAAAAGTATATTTCTTAGACTGAATCTATTATCCCCTTGATAAACTGTTGTCCCGGAGCCCATACTTGATGCGACTATAAATTCCGGTGAGTCATCACCCCTCGATGGGCGAGTTCTAAAATGAAAAGCTGCATTGGCTTTAAGATTTCGTGTATTGTAATCCACTAAATCTATTTCTCTGTATCCCGTTCTATGAGCAATTCCAAAACCCGGGGTAGTCCAAGGAGATTGCCCGGAATAATCCAATAAAGAAAAATATTCATCACCATAAATATTCACAGCATCGTAGCCTCCCGGATTGCCCCGTGGAGTATCAGTTTCATAAACAGCATCGTAATTATCAGCCTCCCAGTCATTAGCCCGTAAATAAGAAAAGTTCAACTTGTAGGCAAACCATTCCCGACCCTCTTTATTTTTATGACTATCCGCCCATCTCACAGCCGTTTCGAACAATGCCCGTTCGCCTACCTTAGTTTGAACAGACAAGCCTTTGTGATAAAAAGGATTTTTTGTCTCCATGCTTATCACACCATTGAAAGCATTTGGTCCGTAAAAAGCTGAGCTGGCTCCTACGATTATATCTACTTTGACAACATCTAGTTCTGAAGAGCCCAGGAAATTTCCCAAGGAAAAATTTAAACCAGGCGCTTGATTGTCCACTCCGTCAATAATTTGGAGCGATCTTACTGGCGAGGTCGAATTGAAACCCCTTGTATTTATTACTTTGAAACCTAAGCTCGCCGCCGTCAAATCAACCCCCTTCAATGCACCCAAAGCATCATAAAAATTGTCAGTTGGAGCCTCTTTTATCGCCAGCAAATCCATTGATTCTACCGTGAGTGGTGCTGCTTTTTGCTTGTCAGAGATACGCTGTCCCTTCACGACTACTTCGTCTATCGTAAAATTATCATCAGAAAGAAATACTTTGATCTCTTGAGAGTAGGACAAGACTTCCACTTCCTGCGTTCCGAAACCTAAATAGGATATTTGAATGGTAACAGGAAGCTCACCATTGTAATTCAAAGAAAATTTTCCATCGAAATCTGTCAATGTTCCTATAGAAGTACCTTTGACCACAACAGCAGCACCAATAAGAGACTCGTCTCCATCCTTCTCATATACCTCCCCTGAAATCGTCTGTCCACACACAGAACATATTAAAAAGAAGTGTAGCATTAAAAATGCGTAAATTTTACAACCCATACTTACTTTTTACTCACATTTGCCGAAAAACAAATTCGGCAATCAATATACTAAATAATATCATTTAAATAATTTAATGATGGAAATTATTTAAATCTATAGAGCAATTTTCATTAATAATTATAATGTTAGAAAATGAAAATTTTATAATATCTAAATTGATAATTCTTGAAATTTGTAGAATATGAAATTTACTTTTAATTTGATGCCATAATTTTCAATTTTATTTCTTGAATTGAAGATTTCTTGTGTAATTTTAGAACAATTAGTAACTTCCCGACTTTTGGATGAAGCAGCTTAAATTTCAATGGATAAATAGATGACGAACAATTTTAAAGATAGAAGGGATTATCACGTTTTCGAAGATGCGATGAAGATGTCCATTTCTAAGATGAATCAGCGACTTGTAAAGATATTTGAAGGGGGAGGAATTAAAAAGATGGATAAGCTCAAAGCTAAAGGTAAAATGCCCGCCCGCGAAAGGATAGATTATTTAATCGACGAGGGAACTCATTTTACAGAAATTGGAGCTTTTGCCGGACATGGGATGTATATAGAACATGGGGGTTGTCCTGCGGGAGGGGTGGTAGCAGGTTTGGGATATGTGTCAGGCAGGCAGTGCATGATTGTGGCGAATGACGCTACAGTTAAAGCAGGTGCATGGTTTCCTATTACAGGAAAGAAAAATTTGCGCGCGCAGGAAATAGCCATGGAAAATAGAATTCCCATCATTTATCTCGTGGATAGTGCCGGGGTATACTTGCCTATGCAAGATGAGATTTTTCCTGACAAAGAGCATTTTGGAAGAATCTTTCGCAACAATGCAGTGATGAGCTCTATGGGGATTCCACAAATCGCAGCTATAATGGGCAGTTGTGTAGCAGGAGGAGCCTATCTGCCAATTATGTCGGACGAATCATTAATTGTAGATGGTACCGGATCAATATTTCTAGCCGGTCCTTACCTAGTGAAAGCTGCGATAGGGGAGGAAGTAGATTTGGAGACCTTGGGTGGAGCGACAACGCAAACAGCTATTTCAGGTATTTGTGATTACAAGATGCCCGATGATCCTACCTGTCTGGATACTATTAAAAAATTAGTAAAAGGTCTTGGTGAGAGACCTAAAGCAGGGATGGATAGAATTGAATCCCGACCACCTGCGAAAGATCCTGCTGAGATATTGGGTGTTTTCCCGGATTCCGCGGCCAAACCTTATCCGACAAAGGAGATTTTGGAGCGATTGGTCGATGACTCCGAATTGATATATTTTAAAGAAGATTACGGTAAGACCATAATATGTGCCTATGCCAGAATTGATGGGTGGAGTGTTGGAATTGTCGCCAATAATAGAGAGGTAGTGAAAAGTGGCAATGGTGAAATGCAGTTTGGCGGGGTAATATATTCCGATTCTGCAGATAAAGCCGCCCGATTTATAATGGTCTGCAATCAAAAGAAAATTCCACTTGTGTTTCTGACAGACGTGACCGGATTTATGGTAGGCAAGCGCTCAGAACATGGAGGGATAATTAAAGATGGCGCTAAAATGGTAAATGCTGTATCGAATAGTACAGTTCCTAAGATTTCTATCATTATGGGTAATAGCTATGGTGCCGGTAATTATGCGATGTGCGGAAAAGCTTATGACCCTAGGTTTATAGCAGCATGGCCTACAGCTAAGATTGCTGTGATGGGTGGGGAGCAGGCGGCGAAGGTGTTGATGCAGATTCAGGTAGCATCTCAAGAGGCAGCGGGAGAGAAGCTGGATGAAGTGGCACAGCAGGAGCTTTTCGAAAAGATCAAAAATCGATACGACGAGCAGACTACTCCTTATTATGCAGCGGCGAGACTTTGGGTGGATGCCATCATCGATCCTTTGGCGACAAGAGCATTTATTTCGACAGGTTTGGAGGCTGCTAATAATGGGGAGATAGCACCGTTTAATGCCGGAGTTCTACAAGTTTAAATTATTGTAAAAGTTAAATCATGAAATCAAATAAATTAGTTCAGCACCCTTGGCATGGCGTTTCTCCCGGTGAAAAATTGCCGTATTTCGTGAATGCCATTATCGAAATTCCGAAGGGATCCAAAGCTAAATATGAGCTTGACAAAGAATCAGGTTTGATAAAACTTGATCGGGTATTATATTCATCCGTTCATTATCCTATCAATTATGGATTTATACCTCAGACGCTGGGGGATGATAATGACCCGCTGGATATTTTAGTTC
>CALCSX010000078.1 GCA_937894165.1 uncultured Saprospiraceae bacterium
AAATTGAAGAGTAAAATTCAAGCAAAATTTATACATATAAATATTTAAGTATATAAAAAAGGTTGTTTAACTTGGAAATATATCAAATAACCCGTTAAACAACCTATTATGAATTCATCTCAAATATCCGAAATTTTCTCCGAAATTCAGTTATCCAGATTAGCATTTGTTGAAAAATTTCACATTCATCATCAAGCTAAAATCCCAGTAACCCAGTTTTTGCTTTCTTTTTTTGAAACCGTCGACACCGGTTTGTTTTCATGGGTCGGCTGGGCAAAATATTTATCACTACGTGTAGAAGATGTATGCTCCGAAAATGGAATACGACAGAAGCTATCTTCTCGTCATGTGGCCTTTTTCCAACATTTGTTTTTTAGAATAGTACATTTTTGTTACCATTTCCGGGTCCCGGCTTCTCCGAAAATTAAGGGACCCTGGCCTCACATCTGGGTAACTGATAGTTCATGTATACCATTACCATATTCCATGTCAGGTCAGTTTCCTGGTCCACGTAGTTCCCGGGGGGAATGTGCCACAGCCAAGTTCCAGGTAACCATGGATTTAAAAACGGATAAAATTGGATTAGTGGAAATAAGGGCTTTTCGAGATAATGATCAATCCTATTCCCCGGATATACACCGCATTGCCAATAAAGACGATTTGGTCATCCGCGATCTGGGTTACAGTGTTTGTTCGGTCTTTGAAAAATTGGCATCAAACAGTGTGTTTTTCATAAGCCGGCTGAAATATGGCGTGAATCTATACGATAGTGAGGGAGATAAATTCAATTTGCTGTCATTTCTTCGCAAAGCCTTTGCCAATGGGGCCCACAAAGTAGATATCCGGCTCTTTATGTCGAAGACCAAGATCCCCGTAAGGGTAACTGTCTTTCGACATTCTGAACAACAATACCAGATCCTGCGGGAACGCCGCCAAAAAGACCGCCATCAAAAGGCCGCACATGATGAGGACTACTATGAACAGCTCAGGTATTCTGTTTTTATCACTAATATCGATGGCCAGGTGGCCAGTGCAAAAACTATCCGGGATTTGTATCGCTTACGCTGGAGGATCGAAATACTGTATAAATGCTGGAAAAGCAATCTGAATCTCGATAAAATTTTTACCAATCTTAGATCACCAGATCCTGCTATGTGCTGGATCTTGTTATATCTGGCTCTTATCAAAGCAGTACTGTATCATTTTGAAACACTCCAAATAAATTGGAAATATTTTGGCACAAACCCACACACCAACAGAGAACCCAGCATGTTAAAAATCTACAAGTTGCTAGTGCTTAGTCTAGTTTCGAATGAGGGATAAAGTCGTTTGAGTTTAATTCGGGCATCTTTTGAAGTAAATGTCCAATTGACTTTTGCAATTTTATCATTTCTCATTTGATACCAATCTTTCACTTTTCGCTCAAGCATTTCTTTTGTATCAATTCTATTGTCTAATCCAATCCGAGTGAGAAGACTCAACTCCAATTCCGCAATATTGAGCCAAGATCCATGTGGTGGAGTTCGTACAATTTCTATTCGACGAATTATTTCTCTAGCTTCTTCCGGACTCATTATTTCATACAAAGTTGACAGTTTATGTGATGAAAGGTTATCTTCAACAATCGTAATCCGTGAATATTTTTCAGGAGGGTACATTTCCTCGGCGATGTGCCTGATGACATGAGCATATGTTTTGCTTTTGTGATCATCTTTAATTAATACTTTTCTTTTTCCTGCCTTTGGTTCTGCTATCATGTATATGTCAACAACCCCTTTGCGTTCATATTCAAAATCCTCGTATTTTATACCCTTACTATCGGTGAAGCTATTCTTTTTTTCTCCAATTAATTGCTTAGGACTTTCATCCAAATTAATTACCGGATTGTCCTCATCATAGGGTCGTTCATACACATCCAGGACATTTTCCATGGCATGTACGAACTCGGGCCCACCTTTAGGGATTATCCAGCCTTTTACTCGCCAGGGCTTAAGTTCGTTTTTTTTAATAATTGACGCACGCTTTCATGGCTAATTGACTCAACATATTCAAGCTCTACCATTTTATCTGCCAGAAGCCTAAACGTCCACCTATTATATCCCGATGGTGGGCTACCGCATCGCATTGCAACCAATTTGGCTTCTACATCCCCAGTAAAAATCTTCTCCTTAAACACTTCTCGTTTCTTACCCAACAAGGTAAGTTCAAATCCTCTGTTTACAAATCGCTCCCGAATCCGCTCAACCGTAGCTCGGCCAACTCCATATGCATTTGATATAGAGTCATCATTCCATTTCAAAATTCCATTTCTGTCAGCCGCCAATAATACGTAGGCACGTTTTACGATACTACTTTCTGATTTTCTATTCTTTATGATCGAATAGAGTCTTTCTTTTTCTGCTTCGGTTAGATCAACATGGTACTTTTTCACTGGCATAATATTGTATATTTGATTTGAATAAAGACAAATATACATATAATTTATTCATCATATTATCCTTGACTTAGCACTAG
>CALCSX010000079.1 GCA_937894165.1 uncultured Saprospiraceae bacterium
ACCGATTGCTTATTCTCTTTGATGTCTTTTAATATATTGGCTGTAGAAATCATGGCGTAAGAGTTTAGGAGGGTGAAAGGGAGATTTTATGTTTTTAAGCACACAGCTTGTTGATAATTGATATTACAAATTTAGGTTAGGGTGGTCTGCGGGGAAATATAACCTTTGTTATAGGCTGAGCTCTTTATTGAGGATTTCGACTTAGTTTCAGGCTCCTAAATTCAGATTTTAGAAGGGGCAGTGGCAAAAACTTATATTTCCACTTATTATCTTACCTTATTTTGAAACTCCTTCCAGATTTAAAATTTGTATAAAAGTGCATTCATATGCATTCCTGCTCCGAAGCTGATTAGAAGTCCTATTTGCCCTTTTGAAGGGGGATTAATTACTAGCTCTTGATTTCGTAACATGGAAAGCAAAATCGGAACGGTAGCCACAGAATTATTTCCAATATCTTTTACACACATAGGTAATTTTACTTCAGGGGATATTCCACACTGCTCTACTAAGGCATTTCTGATCGAGGCGACCATTTTAACATTTGCCTGATGCATTAAAATATAATCAATGTGCCGGGGCTTCACTGCTGATTTTCTCAATAATTCATTTACAAGCAGAGGAGCCATAGACAAAGCCGTTTGAAAGACTTTTTGTCCATTCATTCGCAATTTTAGATTGGAGTTTTCTTTAAAATGATCCGAATCAGACTCCATCGTCAAATAGTTGTGATCTTCCTGACAAGAGGAATAAGTAAGACTATCAATAATGTGAGAGTGGTCAAGGGCAATTTCGTTTTTAGATAGTATTACAGCTCCTGCCCCATCTGAAAAAAGCATACTATTCACATCCTTGAAATCAATGACGCTACTCACAGTATCCGCGCCTATGACTAAAGCATTTTTTTTATTGTGCACAATCATTAAGGATTCAGCGATTTTCACAGCTTCTATAAATCCCGAACATCCAAATGAAATGTCAAAAGCTGAACAGTTCAATTTTTTGATACCAAGCTGATGTTTTATTCTGCTCGCTAAATTTGGCAGGACATCGTATTTGATCTCATCATTAATATAGACTTGATCGCCCCAGTTATGAGCAAAGATTATTAAATCAAGATCTTCACTATCTATTTGAGCATCCACGATTGCCTCTTTTGCAGCTTTTAATCCCAAAACAGAACAAGTTTCGTCTGTGTCCCTATATGTTCTGGTGTTAATACCCGTCACCATTTCGAACCTCTCCACAGTTTTTACTGTCTGTGCTTGAAAAGTTTTATCATGCCCATTCAATGAACTTTCTAAAAAATAGTCCCTGGAAATAATATTTTTGGGCAAATAATGTCCGGTTCCTTTTATTGACACAATGGGTCTCATGACTGAATTTTTAGAAATAAGTTGATACCTGTTGCCTCACTTTGAACTGATATATCGTTATTCGCAGGGAAAACTTCTTGAGCAAGGGATATTAATTTCTCTTCGGATCGATGGTATAGATACCATTCTGTCATAATTTCCATGATATTTCTGGTGGGATTATCATCGGAAAAATTACCAATTACGATCTTACCTGAATCATTCAAACAGTCCTTCATTCTTCCCAGAAGAAAACTGAAGAGTCGATCATTGAAATAGTCAAATAAGCCGGAGGCATAAATTAAATCATACTTTCCCTCGGGCTTGTATTTAAGGACATTAGCTTGAATATAATTTAAATGACTTAGATATTTGTGGTTAATATTTTTTGAATATAGAATTGCCATGGCGTCTATATCTAATAAATCAAAATGAATTTCATTGTCGATAGTATTTTCAAAATAATATTTTACATCCTCCGATGGACCACAGCCAAGTATTAATACTTTTCTGACAGTGTTTTTTTGTTCCAAAAGTTCTTGATTCAAAAAATATTTTCTATTCCTAACTGCCTGCGTAGCCGGGGTCCATTGATAAAATAAATCCCACTTTTTATCCTCTTTGAGGGAGGAGATATGATTGGAGTATATTTTAGAGATCAGCTCAAAATCCCCGGCATAACCATAGGGTTTTTCATAAGTGTGAGAGAATAAAGTAGATTTATTAATATTGGAATGCAAAACTGTACGAAAATATTCACCTTGATTCTTATCTTGAATCTTATTGATCAATGCACATACCCTATCATAATCCTCCACCTCCGGACCATTATTTTTCAAGATTTTTTCAATAAGTTCTTTCTCAGGTTGGTTGAGAAAGGAGTTCATTTTTTCTGCATTGGGCATTTGTAAAGTAGCATCCATAATATTTAATTTATTTGATTAGAATTTGAGCACACAGCTTGTTGATAATTGATATTACAAATTTAGGTCAGGGTGATCTGCGGGGAAATATAACTTTTGTTATAGGAGGGGCTCACCGGTGGTGAGCTTGTTCTGTCGCCTGACGGCTCGTTCTGTCGCCTGACGGCTCGTTCTGGGTTCTAGGTTGGGCAAGTTCTTGGAATTTTTGAGTGAAATTGGGATTCTAATTTTTGTATGGATGCCTGTGGCATAATAGTCTCCCGCAGATTTCGGGGATTTCAGTAGAGAGTGGTTCGAAGAGCGGTTCGGGATGCCTGTGGCATTTTTGGGCTCGCAAAGGCGCAAGGCCGCAAAGGGGATGCCTGTGGCATTGTTTTTAGCCACGAATGCACGAATGGGGGATGCCTGCGGCATAGTAGTCTCCCGCAGATCTCGCAGATTTGTGCGGAGAGGGGTTCGGAGAGTGGTTCGGGATGCCTTCGGCATTTGGAGGTGGCTCACAGATTACACGGATTTCACAGATTAGGCACAGATGGGATGCCTGCGTCATGTGAGTCTCCCGCAGATTTCGCAGATTTTCGCGGAGAGCGATTCGGAGAGCGGTTCGTGATGCCTGTGGCATTTGTTGGTAGCTCACAGATTACACGGATTTCACAGATTTAGCAGAGATGGGATGCCTGCGGCATTTGTTTTAATCCACGGATGCACGAATGGCTGTAAAAAAGTTTTAGATAAAAAGATTGAGTTGAGACACATTTACAAACTTGCGCCAGCATTGATGTTGTAAACTATGAAAACAGAAAGAGTTCTATAGAAGTGCACCAAGAGCTGGCAATTGCAAAAGGGTTATGTGGTGTTTTAATTATATTTTAGTTGGAGGATACTCATTCGCAAATATTCTAAATAAATAATCGTATTTTAGTAGTTAAATCTTGCCATTTTAAATAAACTAAAGCTCTTAAAACCACCCTATGCCAAGACCTCAAACAAAGCAGGATTTGCTCGCCCAAAGCTTAGAAAACTATGAAAAATTGATCAATTTCATTGAAAAGTTGAGTGATGAGGAGCAAAATAAGGATTTTCCCCCCGGAACAATGAATCGAAATATTAAAGATGTGTTGATGCATCTGCACCATTGGCATTTATTGACGAAGGATTGGTATAGCGTAGGGATGGCAGGCGGAAAACCGGAAATGCCGGCGAAGGGTTATACTTGGAAAACGACGTCGGAACTGAATAGGTGGATTTGGGAACAATATAAAGAGGTGAGTTTAGTGGAGGCAAAGAATAAGTTCAAAGCAAGTTTTCTCGAGCTGCGAGAAATTATCGAAAGCCATTCCAACGAAGAGCTTTTCGAAAAGAAACGGTACAAATGGACGGGTTCCACTTCTCTGGGCTCTTATTTGGTGTCGGCAGCGTGTTCACATTATGATTGGGCCTTTAAGTTAATAAGTCGCTGCAAAAAGTCCCAAATCCTGAAGTAGCGAGGTTGCTTGTAAATAGAAAAGGTGAAGAAGGGGGTATATTAACCGGATGTAATAATATTTTTCATATTATAATTGCTATAAGTCTACGATCTACTGCGTGATCTATATAAAGAGGAGGTGATGTTGCAGAAAAACTTAGTTTAAACTATTCCGGAATCAGGATTTAAGGAAATAGCAGAGGTTTGATTACAAATACGATGGTTCTTAATTGATTCTAAGCAAGAAAAACAACAAATTTATAGGAATTTCAAGGTGTTTCTTCATATAGATTTTTGAAAAAGCGATTAACTGAAGTGGATCTGCCTTTCCATCATTTTAATGATTTTATCTTTGGGTATAAGGGTATTTTTTTGTATATTTGCACGTTATTTGAGGACTTTAGATTATCCCGCTGAAAAATTTCATAATTGAGGGGATAGAATTGTAAAGAATATCAGCTATTTTAAATCACTAGATACAATATAATACACAGATATGATTGAAAAACCAAGCGAATACGGTGCAGGTAATATTCAGGCATTAGAAGGATTAGAGGCGGTAAGGAAAAGGCCGGGCATGTATATCGGTAGCGTCGACACGAAGGGCTTACATCATTTGGTATGGGAGGTAATTGATAACTCTATCGATGAGCACTTAGCGGGTCATTGTACTGCTATCACAACAGTTGTCCATGCGGACGGATCTTTGTCTGTTCAGGATGATGGTCGGGGAATTCCGACAGGTATGCATGAGAAATTGCAAAAATCTGCCCTTGAGGTGGTTTTGACGGTCCTGCATGCGGGTGGAAAATTCGATAAGGATACTTACAAGGTTTCCGGGGGATTACACGGTGTGGGTGTTTCGTGTGTGAATGCATTATCAATCCATTTGAGAGCTGAAATTCATCGTGAAGGCAGGATATTTGTTCAGGAATTCTCCAAAGGAAAGCCTCTTGGAGATGTAAAAGTGATAGGCGATTCCGACAAAACGGGAACTAAAATCACCTTCAAGCCGGATGGTGAAATTTTTGAAACTGTATTATTTCAATGGGACACACTTTTCAACAGAATCCGTGAAATGTCCTACCTTAACAAGGGATTGAAATTGGTGTTGATCGATGAGCGCGAACCGGATGACGATGGCAATCCTCGAAAAGAGGAGTTTTTGAGCGATCAAGGATTGGTAGAATTTGTGCAGTTTTTGGATTTGTCCAAGACGAAGCTTACGGAGAAGCCTATTCATGTTCATACGACTGATGAGGATGTGGAGGTCGAAGTTGCGATGCAATACAATAGATCTTATTCTGAAAATATAGCTTCTTTCGTTAATAATATCAACACGAGAGAGGGAGGAACCCACGTCAATGGATTTCGTAGGGCGATAACCAGGGTTTTCAAAGCTTATGGTGATGAAAACGGACTTTTCAAGAAGGTGACTTTCCCGATTTCCGGGGAGGATTTTAGAGAGGGTTTGACAGCTGTTATCGCCGTGAAGGTTCAGGAGCCTCAATTTAAAGGGCAGACGAAGGGAGAGCTGGGCAATTCGGAGGTGACTGGTATCGTATCCAGAGCGGTGGGGGATGCACTGACGGCATTTTTGGAGGAAAATCCGATGGAGGCTAAGCGAATTATTGAGAAGGTGATTTTAGCTGCCACTGCCAGAAATGCAGCGCAGAAAGCCAGGGAAATGGTTCAGCGGAAGAATGTATTGACGGGGAGTGGCTTGCCGGGAAAATTGGCGGATTGCTCGACGAAGAGTCCGGAAGCGGGGGAAATTTTCCTTGTAGAGGGAGACTCGGCGGGTGGAACAGCTAAGCAGGGGCGGGACAGGCATTTTCAGGCGATTTTGCCTTTGAGAGGTAAGATTTTGAATGTTGAAAAGGCTTTAGAATATAGAATTTACGAAAACGAGGAGATCAAGAATATATTCACGGCGCTAGGAGTAAGTATTGAGGAAAAAGATGGCGAACGGATTTTGAATATAGAGAAGTTGCGTTATCACAAGGTAGTGATCATGTGTGATGCCGATGTCGATGGTAGTCACATTGTGACCCTGATTTTGACCTTCTTCTTTAGGTATATGCGACCGTTGATCGAGAATGGTTATATTTATATTGCTGCGCCGCCATTATATTTGGTGAAGAAAGGCAACAGTTTTCAGTACTGCTGGAATGAAGAAGAGCGAAAAGAAGCGACGGCAAGAATCGGATCCGGTGAGGGCGATACTTCTGTGAAAATACAGCGATATAAGGGTCTTGGGGAGATGAATGCGGAGCAATTGTGGGAGACGACGATGGATCCTGATACAAGAAAGATGAAACAAGTGACTATTGAGGATGCTGTTGAAGTGGACAGAGTTTTCTCTATGTTAATGGGTGATGATGTTCCTCCTAGGAGGGAATTTATTGAAAAGAATGCGCGTTATGCAAAGATAGACGTATAAAGAATCTTCCAATATTGAAGGGGGTGGTTTCAGCGATGATTCTGCCCTTTTCTTTTTTTAGGATATTTGCTATAACAAGTGGTTGACTTTCGAACCATTAAGGCATGAAGGGTATTAAGGGTTTCATTAAGGGTTTCCCGCAGCAGGTTTTGTCATGATTTTTGCTTCCTTCGGGCAAAAATTCCGCCAAAACGAGGTTTTTTCTGTTTGTGACACAGGGCTCTACCCT
>CALCSX010000080.1 GCA_937894165.1 uncultured Saprospiraceae bacterium
CTTATCAGTCGAATGGAGAGGTATATATTATAAAAGATTATACAGATGAAGAGCTTGAAATAATAAATTCGAGACGAAATTCAATCGGGCTGGAAGATATACATCTACAGCTTCAATTACAAATGTATAATCTTTGCAATGGGTATAATGATTTTGAATTTTACCAGCTTTTTGTAAATCCAACTCTGTCTTCATCGGAACTGAATTCATCGAATAATACTTGCGAATGTAAAGTGTTTATCCATAATTGCACGACAAAATGATATTGATCCTGAGAGGTTTGTATTTGGAAGGAATATTGTGTAGATTTATGAGAATTAATCTTTTCAAAATTGAGAATAGATTTTAGCTTAGCCTTTAAAGAGTTTCTGGGATGTGATATTTTATAGATATGAGAATTGTGATTGTATTATTTTTTGTATTGACGAGTTTCACCCTTTTTGCTAAAAGTGATAGTTTAAAGCTGTATGTCTTTCTTTTGGAAAAATGCCAAATATGCAGTGCTTCTATGCCGGCTATTCAGGAGATTTACAATGAATTTGGAGGAGGGGAGTTAGAAATGTATGGTGTTTTTTCAAATGTCAAAATATCAAATGAAGCGGGAATTGATTCGTTTAAAATGGTACACAAAGTTGAATTTGAAGTTATATTTGACAAGGATCAAGAATATCTTAAAAAATTTAATGCTACAATAACTCCGGAGGTGATTTTAGTAGATACAAATTCTGATGAGATTATTTATCGTGGAAAAATTGATAATCTTTATGAACGGGTCGGAAAAAGGAGAGGAGTTGTGACGGAACATTATCTGCAGAAAGCAATAAAAATTCATTTAGAAGGTGATCCGGTAGAAATTTCTGAAACTGAGCCTGTTGGTTGTTTTATTATGAGGATTTAGTCCTTTGTTAAATTAATTGTTATGAAAAATAAGATTTTGTTATTGGTGGTTTATTTTATTTTTTCTTTGCCTTCCATATATGGACAAGAAATCACCTTTAGTGAGAATATTGCTAATATCATTTACAATAAATGTACTTCCTGCCATCGAGCCGGAGAGGTGGCGCCATTTTCACTAACCAATTACGAAGAAGTAGCAAGTTGGGCCCCGATGATAGCATATGTGACGGAGATCAAATATATGCCACCTTGGAAGGCTGACACGGAATATAACACCTATTTGAGGGAAAATTATCTTAGCGATGAGGAGATAAGCATGATTGCCGATTGGGTGGAGCAGGGAGCCAAGCGAGGAGATCCTGATTTGGAACCGGAATTACCAATTTTCCCGGAAGGGTCTCAGGTAGGGGAGCCGGATTTAGTACTTTCTTTTGAAGAGTCTTATACACATAAAGGTATAAATAGGGATGTGTATCGCTATTTTGCCATTCCAACCGGTTTGACAGAGGACAAGGATTTGGTGGGATTGGAGCTGAGGCCCGGAAATTCAAGTATAGTACATCACGCACTTGTGTGGGAGGATAAGACCGGGAGTGCAGCAGAAGCGCAGGAATTAGATCCTGAGTATGGCTTTTCAGCAGATGGATCTTTATTATTGAGTTCGTTGAATAATCAATTGCCGGGATATGTTCCGGGGCAGCGGCCGGTATTGTATTCTCATGGGATGGCACAAAAGTTGAGCGCGGGGAGTGATCTGGTTTTACAAATTCATTACGCTCCCAGTTCAATAGATCAAGAAGATTCAACCTCCATTAATTTGTTTTTTGCGGAAGAACAAGCTACGCGTTATATTAAGAGTAATGTCATGGTGCCTTTTCTTGGAGTGTTAAGCAATGGTCCTTTCGTGATTCCTGCGAATACTATAAAAGAATTTCATGGGACTTACACTTTTCAGGAAGACGTCACTTTACTTAATACCTCTCCACATATGCATTATTTAGGCAAAAGATGGGAGGTGTTTGCGGTTACGCCTGAAGGTGATACAGCCAATATTATCAGAATTAATGATTGGGATTTTGACTGGCAGGGTTCCTATTCCTTTAGAAAGCCTGTGATTTTGCCTGAAGGAAGCGTTCTGCATGCCTATGCGACCTATGACAATACAGCAGAAAATCCTGCCAATCCTAGCAATCCGTCCATTTGGGTTACCTGGGGAGAGAATACGGAAGACGAAATGTATTATTTGCCTTTCAGTTGGGTGAGCTATATAGAAGGAGATGAGGACATTGATTTCGAAGATGAAATGTCAACAAGTAATTTTGAACAGAGTATATATACTATTAAGAATAAATTGTACCCCGTTTATCCCAATCCGGCATCAGAATCTGTGAAAATAGGCTATAATATCAATGAAAAATCTTTTATTAATATGTATATAACAGATCGATCAGGGAGTAAGATTCAACAAATTTATCATCGTAAACCACATATGTCCGGAATGCATACTCTAGATGTAAATCTAAGCGCAATTCCGGATGGTTTTTATATTCTTGTGCTTGAGGTGGGAGAGGAGGTGTTGACTCAGAAGTTGATTATTAAGAGTTAAGTTGTTTATTTTAGTTGGATGCAAAATTTGAATTTTAAATAATTATCAGATGCGTCTTAGAATTAAAGGTATAGTTTTTGTTATTTTTTGGCTTGTAACCTCATGCAATACTTATCAAAAAAGCATTTCAAGTACTGAATCTAATAGCTTTCAAAATAAGGTGTTATTAAATAAGAATGGAAAACCAAAAAGTATCATACCATATGTTGAATGGGTTTACCTCAAACCGGAAGTTGCAGATTGGGATATGAAGTATGGCAGTTTCTCTCAGGATTCTATTCGTCTAAACATCGGTATTTTCGATAAAAACAATAACGGTGAATTTTTTGATTTTGGAAATGATATCATTTTTATAGGGAGTGGATCCGATTCTTCATTTGCATATACACCTGCATTTTCTTCGCGGGCTGCGTTAATAAAACCTGTAATAACTTTAAATTACAACGATGAAAGATTCTTTGAGATTAAAAATGAAAATCAAAGTGATTTAGTAATTGAAATTTTTGAAACTGGTATAGAAGATTTTGATTTGATATATTATAATAGGATACCTGATATTGAATTAGAATTTTTAGACAGCAATTTAGAGAAAATCAATTTGAGAAGTTTTAAAAATGGAAAACGAACCAAGTACATATTTTGGGCTCCTTGGTGCAGTCCTTGTATACAAGAAATGGATCAAATTATGGAAACTAAGGAATATGAATCTTTAAATATTGTCTCTCTTTTTGTTGATGGGAACTTAAAAATAGCTCAAGAAATAGTAGAAAAGAAAGATTACCCTTGGTTATTTCTCCAAAGCTCAAGCAAAATAAATAGAGCCTTTAGTCAAAATGGCTTACCCTTTGTGGTTAAGTTTGATGAATACGGTTATATGATAAAATAATTGCTTAACATTTAACCGCTTTTCTAAAACATCTAATCCTTAATATCCATCCAATTATGCAAAATTCTTAATTAAGATCATACGTCTATTTTTTTCGATGTAAGAATTAGGAGTAGTGATAAAAGGTTAAAATTTGGAATAATTTAATATTTGTGGTGTTAAAAAATAAATATGTTACGTAAATGATTTATTTTACATGAAAATAGATTGAATTTAGAAATATATTAATCGATATTTTGGTTATTAAAAAATTTCTAGTAATATATTTTCAGGATATGATTTTTGATTCTATTTTTATTGAGTAATAATTAGTGAAGATTACTTTTATGCATATAAAGTTATTAGTTATTGGCCTTTTAGTAGTACTTAATAATATAAGTTGTGCTCAAAAAGAATCTAAAGTAAACTTACAAGAAGATTTTTCTGAATATTATTATCGTATTTCGCATTTACCGGCGGATTCATCAACTGTAGCTACAAATAGTTTGCTTGTCCCGGCTTATTTTAGGGATCTAGACTTTATTGACGGATACAAAATCCCCACGTTTTCTGCCAGAGAATTAAGTGGAAACCATCGTAATATTAACTATGAAGGGAAAATAACCCTTTTGAATTTTTGGTTTATTTCATGCCCTCCTTGTATTGGGGAAATACCTTTCTTGAATGAATTACAGAATAAATACAGTGAT
The DNA here is from genome assembly GCA_937894165.1 of uncultured Saprospiraceae bacterium. Lineage (GTDB taxonomy): Bacteria > Bacteroidota > Bacteroidia > Chitinophagales > Saprospiraceae > CALCSX01. The sequence continues at coordinate 4,079 of CALCSX010000080.1, forward strand.
AATCTAGAAGTCATCTCTTTAGGTAGAGATACGAAATCAGACATTATTGAATTTAATAAAAAACACCCTATGGATTACACTGTTATTCCTGAGGCTACGAATATTATAGACAAAATATTTAGAATGCGATGGGGGTATCCTAAGAATATATTAGTCGGACCCGATGGAAAAGTTTTGGCAATGACGAAAGGCTTCCAAAGTACAGAGGACGTAAATTATCAAAAATTAGAAAATTTAATCAATCGGCATATAAGTAAATGAATTTTCCTTCTCTCTTTCTCTCCCCCTAAAAATTTATAAACTTTCTCTTATCATAAAAACCGATAAACCTCACCTGCAAAAAATACAATTCCTAAGATAAATCCTTATACTACCATACATTAGTTCTAATTATTATGAAGTTATTTTACAAAATTCCATTTATGAGACTCTCTCTAAGTATTCTTTTTTTAGTTTTTATCAGTATAAACTCAAATTATGCTCAATCAACAGGACTTTCCACTTGGTATCCACTAAAAACTGTGGAAAATAGCTATTTTTCATACAACATTTCCTCCTCGAAAGTAAGTGAGGAAGAGGCAAGGCTAAGTAATTTACCAAAGGACATTACAAAAGTTCAATATACCAAACTTACTTTGAGTAGAGGTAATGGTTCAGCCTCTAATATACGAAGTGTATTGTTTGGTATTCGAGGTCAGATAAATAACAGAGAAGTTTTAATTATTGATGAAAATCTTGACCGAAATATTAGCGATAGAGAAGTCATCTATCTTCCGGACTTGAGTTTAGTAGACTCTATTCCGTACAATAGCCTATATGCATATCCGACCAATTTCAATCATATAGTAGAGCTAGAGTATGATCATATATTAAATAACCAAGTAATAAGAATACCCCACTCTTTTGTAATTACGGTACATTCTAAATATGATACTATCTCAAATAAACTTTACTACACGGATATGTTTAGGGCAGGTCATCTACATAAATTAAGATGTGAAATAGGTAGGGAAGCAAAAAGTTTTGCTATTGAAACCGACAATAAATTACCATGGCAAACGCTTTATACTTTCACTTTAGAACAACAAGACTTCAGATCAAAATTAAGCTTCAAGGAAACATTTAATGTCCACGGTGACCCCAATATTTATTTTATAGATTCTATTGATATTATTAATAAGAGAATACTGATTTCTATTGCAAATGAAATTAGACCATTTACAATATCAGGTACACCAATAAATTTAGAAACGACCATAGATACAGAACTCCTAAAGCATGACTTTACACTCATCCACTTCTGGGGAACATGGTGTGTTCCGTGCATAAAAAATATGCCAAAGATAAAAGACATACATGGTAAATATAAAGATTTAGGAATTATAGGAGTTGCAGTAGGTGGAGGAAAAACTAAAACATTAGACTTTATTGAAAAAAATACGCTGAATTGGCCAAATTTATATTTTGAAACAGAGGAAGAGCTTTCGACTAAATCCAATTTAGAAGTACTATCATTTCCAACTTATGTTCTCGTTGACAAAGAAAGAAAAATCATTGGCAAATGGAATACAATTGAAGACCTCATGAAAGAGTTGAAAAATAACTATTAAGCCTCCTTAACAAGCCACTTCAGTATAGATGCAACCCTACACCTGCGAGTGGTCAAAATGGAGTACTAATCCGCTAGAACAAAGAGCCATCGAGTTCTATGGATTAGGGGAATGGAGGAGTCTATAAAAGAGATTTAGAAATACTGAAATAAGAAAACATGCTAAAGACCAATTAATTTTACGAAATTTCCAAACCTTTCATCCGACCAATAATTTAATATGCGATATTCTAATAAAGTAGTTATTTTAATCATCATTCATTTAATACAACTTACAATTCTTGCTTGTACTAGTTCCTCGACCACAAAAATGGAGACAAGTGAAATCCATGGAAAATGGATACAATTAAATGATTCACTCCAAATTGATTCAACTGCACATAGTGAGTATTTTTACTTTTTTGATAGTGTTCTCCTTAAAAAATATATCATTTCAAGACCCTCATTTCCTGCTGGAATGACAATAGATGGCAAATACGTTGACGTTTGGTGTTACAATGACACCTTAAGTTACGTCATTGATTCTATTACCCATTCCAATAGATATTGGATTTCAACAAGAGATAAGCAGAATAATCCATGTACTAGATTTTATCTATATGTTGAAGGACCTTTAATGTATGTTACAGAACTTAAATCAAGACACCCTATTGCAGATCATTTTACTGATGCAGAAGTGTATTTGAATACATCCAACATAGGTGAAGAATTAGTACCCATATTGGATACTCCTCTCATATTTGATATTCAACAAACTGTTAGCGATAGTGCATGTCAAGAGATGTTCTTTTATATAGCATACGGACAAAATATTACAAGCTCAGCCGTGGATGAAGAAAAAATGATTCGTATAAGTCAAGTAAATACTACTAAAACCACTATTGAAGCTAGTATAAAGGATCTATTTTTTTTCAATTATCGTGTTATTTTTAATGGTAAGGAAATTCCGGTAGTTAATGATAAGCGCTTAATTGTTGATTATGACCGAAGGAGGGAATCTGTTATGAGAGTGTATAATATAGGCTTAGATGATACAATTGCGGTAATTGGTCGTTACAATCCGGGTAGAGAAAGAGTTGTAAATCCTGCCTTTCAAGAAGATATTGAAGGTCAAGTTCAAGATATATTGATTACATGTGTAAAAAATTTGACATATTAAGAGTTGTACTTGATGCACTATAAAATGACGCTATTTCCTCGATTTCGAGTGGTCAGTATGAAGCACTAATCCGTTGAAACAAAAAGCAATCGTATTGTCTATTTTAAACATCAATTTTAATAATTATATGAAAGTTAGATTTGGATTTCTTTATTTATTATTTTTTCTAGCTGCCTGCAAACCCAATTCTCAGGTCAATAATGACCATAACTTTTGGCAATCAGAGTGGACGATGGTAGAAAACGTAATAGATGAAAAATACGACTTAGCGAGCGACCAATTTGACGACTTGTTAAAATCGGAAAAGGAAATAAGCAAAAAAGTGTTTGTCTATGGTCTAATCGCTATACTTAAAACCAATCAGCTCCATCAGGTTGAAAAATTGTTGTCTGATAAATCTGATGATTACTTGAGTCAATTTTGCGAAAGAGAGGAGACCCAAGACTTGGAATTTTGCGCTTCATTGGCTCCGGAGAAAGTGGGAAATAGTGATTTGAGAAACAGAATCCTCGCAATGTATGTTGTCGATCAAAAGGCAAGAGGCAATCCGATGACTCTTATGATTAAAAAGTATGATCTGGACTCAGTTAAAATTAGCGAAGCCTTTAAAGGTGACCCTGATATCACTAATGTGGTTGAACTTAAAAGGTTAATTGAGAAGTTCGGCTTTCCAACACGCGAAATGGTTGGTTTCGATGCCATGAAGGGCGTGTTTAATATTATCCAACACGCACGGGACCTTGCTTTTATGGAGGAAATGTTGCCACATATTAAGGTAGCTTCTGAAAATAATGAGCTCAGTGCAGATTCATACGCTTATTTGTATGATAGAATATTGACGAAAAAGAACGAAAAGCAACTTTATGGCACCCAAATAAAATTCATTGATTTCAATACGAAAGAATTGGTTTTCTTTCCAATTGAAGACAGCTTGAATGTAGACAAGCGTAGAATGAAATATGGATTGGAACCTCTTGAATTATATAAAAAGGTGATAATAAAGTTCTTAAATAAATAAGTTAAATAGGAGAGTAATGAGTTAATTTAATGATTAAATCTTTTTGTCCCGGTCACTCCCTAATACTAGAAATATTATTTGATAAAAATGTTATTGTATTTAGTCCATTCCCTACAACTTCATAACCTTTCTCGTAACATAAGACCCTTCAAACATCACCTGCAAAAAGAACATCCCCTTAGGCAAATCCCCCATGACTAACTCTTGATTGAGATTATTATCCAATGAATCAACTGTTCTTTTCCTGACACTAAAAGGTATTCCTTACATTTAATTTATTTAAAGGGGTATGGGGATTCTTCATCCCTTTTCAGGATATTTTTAATTTATGATCTACCGTCAATTTTGTTACAATTTATTACCTTGAAATTGTTATAATAAATAAAAATTTGGATTAATTTAAAATAATTTGTGTAAAAGTTTTAATATGTCATGTAAAGAATTTATATTGCATGTAAATAGGTATATGTAAAAAATATTCCTATTTGCTATAAGGGGGGATTAAAATTATCATATAGTCTATATTGAATTATCATGATATGGTATTTTGATTCATTATGCGTAAAATTTAAATTTTCGTTGATATGAAATCGTACTTTTGTACAGTACACACACACACACACACACAGCGATTCCAGATGTCGGCGTGTTCTATCGGACACTTTCATACGCTAGATTTATTCCATCAGCCACCTTCTGCTCTCTTGCAGGAATTCTAAAAAGAGGAAGTAGATGAAATCCTTCCCATTTTATAAGCAGCTCGACTCAATGGACTGTGGTCCAACTTGTCTCAGAATGGTTGCCAAGTATTATGGCCAATCTTTTTCGTTGCCTTTTTTGAGAGAGAAATGCTATATAGATCGCAATGGTGTCAGCCTTAGAGGAATCAGTGAAGCCGCTGAACTTATTGGTCTCAAAACTTTAGCCATAAAAATTCCTACAACAGGAAAGAAGAATGAACCATCTTTGGCAGAAGCTCCAATGCCGACTATTGTTCATTGGAACCAAAACCATTTCGTTGTTGCCTATAAGATATCTAAAAGTCATGTGTGGATAGCTGACCCGGCTTCCGGGAAATATAAATTGACGATTAGCGAATTTGAAAAATCATGGTTATCTGATGGGAACACTGGAGTTGTACTTTTGCTGGAGCCTACAAATAATTTTGGCAAAGATGAAATTGAAGGTGAAACTAATGAAAAAGGTTTCAGTTTTATTTTCAGCTATCTCAAACCACATAAAAAACTACTCTTTCAGCTATAATAGGTTTATTATTAGGAACAGTATTTCAATTAATATTCCCTTTCCTCACTCAAAGCTTAGTGGATATCGGAATAGAAACCAAGAACTTAAATTTTATACATCTAGTCCTGGCAGGTCAATTGGCTTTGTTTGTAGGATCAACTTCCGTTAGATTCATTCAAAGTTGGATTTTATTGCATGTGAGTGTTCGAATTAATGTCAATCTTATTGCCGATTTTTTGATAAAACTCATGCATTTGCCCTTGGGATATTTTGATTCAAAGAATACCGGTGATCTTCTCCAAAGAATCTCTGATCACAAAAGAATAGAAAGCTTTCTTACAACATCATCATTAAGCGTTCTGCTCTCGATTGTCAATATATTGGTTTTTGGAGTGGTTCTAATTATCTATAGTGTGCCAATATTTCTGATTTTTCTCATTGCCTCTATACTATATATTGGTTGGATATTTTTCTTTTTAAAGCTGAGAAAGGAAGTAGATTATATTGCCTTTAGGCAATTAGCTAATAATCAGGATTCCTTAATAGAGATTGTTCAAGGTATGCCTGAGATCAAACTCCAAGGTAGCCAACTAAAAAGAAGGTGGAAGTGGGCTACTATCCAAGCTCAATTATTCAGAACACAAATGAAATCACTTTCCATTTCTCAATATCAAGACGCAGGAGCTTTAAGTATCAATCAGTTGAAAGATATTATTATCACTTTTTTTGCAGCTAAATTAGTACTAGATGGTCAAATTACGCTTGGGATGATGCTGGCTATCCAATATATAATTGGGCAGCTAAATGGTCCCCTGCAGCAAATGATTGGTTTTATCAGATCAGCCCAAGATGCCAAAATAAGTCTTGAAAGACTATCAGAGATCCACAACCAACCTGATGAAGAATCTGCTTCTGTTCTAAAAAGTGCGGATGTACCTGAAGGAGATATCAAAATTAAGGAACTCTCTTTTGCTTACAGTGACCTGAACGATGAAAACCTATTAGTGCTTAAAAATATCAATTTAACTATTCCGCGAGGCAAGACCTTAGCCATCGTAGGATCTAGTGGCAGTGGTAAGACTACATTACTAAAATTACTTTTAGGATTTTATCAACCGCAGATGGGGTCTATATCCGTCGGCAGGCAAAACTTGAATAGCATTTACTCAAATATTTGGAAAGGCAAATGCGGTGTAGTAATGCAAGATGGTTTTATTTTTTCTGATAGTATTGCCGACAATATAGCGGAGAGCGATGATACCACTAACATGGAGAAAGTAATAGAAGCAGCTACCCAAGCTAATATACACGATTATATAGATACTTTGCCGCTGAAGTATAATACTATGATTGGTGCTAAAGGCAATGGGATAAGCCAAGGGCAAAAGCAAAGGCTTTTAATTGCCAGAGCAATATATAAAAACCCGGAATTCTTATTTTTTGATGAAGCTACAAATGCCCTCGATGCCACTAATGAAAGTATCATCATGGGTAATCTCAATAGATTTATAGAAGGACGAACAGCAATAGTTGTAGCACATAGACTAAGTACTGTCAAAAATGCAGACAACATTGTGGTACTTGATAAAGGAAGGATTGTAGAGCAAGGTACACACAGAGAGTTGATTGAGCTTAAAGGATATTATTACAATTTGGTACGAGATCAATTAGACTTAGGAGAGTAAATCATTAATAAGATGCCACATAATACGGAGATACTGAATACACCAATCCCGGAGGTCAATGATTTGATAGGTCGTCCTCCATCCTGGCTGTTGAGGTCAGGTATATCCATGATAACTTTGGTAACAATTATTGTTTTATTTATGACTTACCTGATAAAGTATCCCGATAAAATTCAAGGTACAGGTTCTCTAACTTCCTCCTCACCACCGATAGAATTGATCTCTCAGGCTCAGGGATATATCGGACATCTATTTGTAAGTGAAGGCGACGAAGTGGCAGAAAGTGATAGATTGTTTTATATAAGAAATACCACCAACCCCCTTCAGATCGAATTGCTTACATCTTGGATAGATCAATACGAAGCGATTACAGATCCAATATATTATCTTAGTCTAGAGATGCCGAGAGATCTTCAACTTGGAAGCATCCAAAACGACTATGCATCATTATATTTAAAGTTCAATGAACTCCGGCAAACATTAAAGTATAGTATGCCTTTCCAGCAAATTGACAATCTATCCGAAGAAATTAAGAAGATCGCCCACCTTAATCAATCACAGCGAAGAGAAAAAAATATTTACAAAGATGAATTGGCTTTGGAGGAAGCAGATTTTAGACGTTATGAATCCCTGCAAAAAGGTGGCGTCATAAGTCAGCAAGAGAAGGAACAAGCCAATACCCGTTTTTTACAAAAACAACGGCAATATGAATCCATGGAAAACGCTATTATTCAAAACAATATCAGGATTGAACAGCTAGAATTAGAGAAGCTAAAAATTGAAGGAGAAAGAACTAATTTAGTCAATTCCTACCAATTCACAATCAATGAGATAATAGCAAGGATCAGATCCAACATTGAGCAATGGACACAGACCTATACCATTACGGCACCCATATCAGGAAGAGTTTCACTCATCAACCGATACCATGAAAACGCCTCTGTAAAACAAGGAGAATTATTAGGCTATGTACTGCCGACAAAGAGCAGCAGGAATTTCTTTATCTCACAAGTTCCCATTCATAACATTGGCAAGGTAAAAATGGGGCAAAAAGTACTTATTAAATTAGACGCTTATCCTCATAAAGAACATGGAATGATACGAAGTACCGTAACAAGTATTAGCAGCCTGCCTCAGCAAAGCCAAGAAGGTATTTATTATTATGAAGTGAAAGTAGATGTTCCGGACGATTTAATTACGGATACAGGACATCAGATACCCTACAAACCTAACATGACAGCACAAATAGAAATAATCACAGAAGATAGGACGATTCTAGGCAGGATTTTCAATCAAGTTATATCACTTATAAAACAGCAAGATTTGTAAAACTCAAATTCTCCCATATTCAATAATTCAAATCTCAATTAGCTTAATACATAAAAAATCAGGAAAATGACATTTTTAGAAAAAATACAAGTGATCGAAAGAGTGGATGGTCTCATGAAAAGGAAAGCGACAGGGACTGCTAAAGAGTTGGCTCAAAGGCTAGGCGTATCAAGAAGTACTGTATTTGAAATTATCAACTGTATGAAAGCAATGGGAGCTGATATTGAATACAACGACATAAAACAATCTTATTATTATACTACTGAAAAGGACTTGGCAATAGGTTTTATACCGTCAGATCAAATTAATGGTGGAAAAAATTTTACTTTTTTACCTGAGTCCGATTTTTTCGGACTGACAGCTCCTATATTTACATCATAATCCTTCTTAAAGCTGCAGATGTAAGGAAGATTATAGGGAAGAATTCTGAACCCTCCTGCTGAGAGATGGGTAGCAAAAGAGAGGAAAATAATTTTTACAAATTTAAATTTTAATATTATGATGAAATTAGAAGATTTTAAAGTTTCAAAAATTGAATCAAAAAATTTAATAACCGGAGGAGCAGATCCTAATGAGACACCGGGAGGGTCAGCGACTTATGCCAGTGTAACAAAAGTTTGGTCCTCTGATTATGATGGAGCAAATGGGATGGAATATTGCGATATGCGAGTTATTTATACAGGGCCATAAATCAAGACGAATGGGGGCGGAATATGTCCCCGTTTTTTTTAATTCAAATTTTATTTATATTAACGGAATTAATTTAATGTGATTTTCGGTCTAACATTTATTCATCTGAACTAAATTTTTCCATCATAACTCGAATTAAAAATGTTAAAAAGTTATATTTTTTTAATCTTATCATTATCCTTATTGATTTGTTCTGGTCTGAAGACTCAAAAATATCAAGAGGATATCCGGCTTTATCACCAATTGATCAATGAGGCAGCGAACCATATAGTTTGTTTTGAATATGACAAAGCGATGGAGAAATACAAAGAAGCATTTCTGCACAAAAAAGAACCTTTCGCCGTTGATATTTACAACAAAATGCATGTAGCTATTT
>CALCSX010000081.1 GCA_937894165.1 uncultured Saprospiraceae bacterium
ACTTCGAGATAAATAGTGAAGAGGATGTGGAGATAGGTGGTAAAACTTACAGGAAAGTTGGTGAATACTTTTTCTATCAAGATGGTCATGAGGTTTACTATTTATGGGAGGGTGAAGATCGACTGGTTTATAAATTTGATCTGGAAGTGGGTGATTCTGCCACTTTTCAGTTATTGGATTGTAATAAAGAGAAGGCCGATGTTGTGCTGACTTTACAAGAAATTGAGATTGTGAATATCAATGGTGAGGATTTGCGTAGATTTATTTTTGAATACAATCATTTACTTCAAAATGATTATGTTTATACTGAAAAGTTTGGCTCTTTAAGCACTATTGTTGATGAAACAGTTAATTGTGGTACAATCGTCGGGGCTGAATTTTCTTGGCTAAGATGCTTTATTGAAGGGGATAAGGAGTACAAATCACAACGATTTCTAAGTCTCGGAGGAGATGATTGCTATTACTCAAAGCCTATGTCTGTCAACCAATATAAAGATATAGAGATTAATTTTCACCCTAATCCTGTGACCGATTTTCTTTATATTTCAGGGGAGACTAATATGCCTACAGCGTTTAATGTTGAAATATTTAATTTAGAAGGAAAGGTAGTTTTATCTCAAAGGAATTTCAATTCCGGAGACAAATTGGATCTATCAACATTGAGTTCAGGAATGTATATTATCCAATTAATTGATTTAAATGGAATAAATATCACAACTGAAAAAATAAATGTTTTGAGATAATTATTGAAATACAACCTTTCAGAAGATCTTTTACTCCTACAGGTTATTTTTCATTTTCTTATTTCAGAATCCGGAACAACTACTCGATGACAGAGCTTAGAGGTTAATTGAACTATGAGCTAGTAAGCGATTATAATATATTGGATTTATCATAGGAAGGAAATGGATTAAATGGATCCAGATTAAGAAATTAGCTTGGGGCATCAACAAACCCAAAATACAATGAATGGTTTGGATCATCCATTCTTTGATGGTTCTGAATTCCTCTGTTTCTTTGCCAACATCGCTAACATTGGTCAACAATATGTAATGTATGAAGAAGCTAGTATTCATTGGCTTGTTGATAACTTCCGTTCAATCACTTTTCGGTCAAATCGATAGATTAGGCAGTTGGATGGTGAATCTTGATTTCGGAATAGAAGAACATGATAAAAGACTGTTCAACTATGCAAAGCCCGAAAGAGAGGTATTATTAAGAATGCAGCCCGAATTTTGGGGCACTTACCACATTTGGATTGGGGGTTAATAGAAAAGCCTGGCAAAATAAGAGATTAAGCAGTTTTTTAGGATTGGGACTAAGGTATGAAAATGCTTCTTTTATAAGGCCTTTTGATCATTCTCATTTTGAAAAAGACGAATTCCGCATTCTTAGATATCACAATAAATACGAGAAAGTCCAATTGTCTTTATCTTTTTCCGGCTTTTATGAAATTGCAGATAATTGGTTGATATCAGGTAAAGTAAATTCCAATACTCGTTTATTTAGAAGTATTGACAATGAGAATCCTGCGCAACTTTTCCCATATAGGGAAGGTGATTTTGACTTTGAAAATATTGATTTGATGCGTGGGGTAAATTACAGGATTGGCAAAGTAATAGTAGGACTTCATTCGAGGGTTGTCAACTTTCAGAAGATAGATAAAGTAATATTCAATTCACTAATCAAAGACCCCAGATCTGATCAAAAGTGGGAATGGTACAACCCATTGCGCTTTGACTTGACAGTAGGATACATTTGGTGAAGAAAGGATACTTGGGTTATTCCCCGAACTTCGAAGACTATCTCTTGTCTGAACCATAATTTACATGATTTCAGGATTTTCATGACTTGTTTAAAATTCTAAAACTTATAACTTAATGAAAGCCCTTAATGCCCTGAACTTCTTAATGGTTCCGCTCATACTGTAGTCTGTGCAATCCGTGAAATCTGTGAGACACCCAACAAATGCCGCAGGCATCCTATCTGCGAAATCTGCGCCATCTGCGGGAGAAAACAAATGCCACCGGCATCCCTAAGTCGCTCCCCGCACCGCTCAACGAGCCGATAGGCGACAGAACCTCGGTAGCTGAGCGAAGCCGAAGCTAGAACAGCGAAGGCATAGAACAGCCGCCAGGCGACAGAACGCCGAAGGCTTTCTACGACGTTGGCTTATCCGGAACCGGCGCAGAAGCATGGAAATTATCATAAATAACCGTCAAATAATTCTCCAGCAATTCCTTCACTCTCTCTGCCTTCGATGACTTCAATATCATACCGATATGATAATCTTTTTCAATAAATTCAACCACCTCTTCATCAGGGAAAAAAGATTTATCAGGGTTTTGAACCTTACTTAAGGAAATAATTATCCCCGCATATTCTTTCTGAACCTTAGGAAGCTTATAAGTCGCACCTGTAGCCTGCGCTATCTCCACCTTCGCCCACTCGCGCCACAGATCGACCCCGGTAGCTGCCAATACCATATCTGAAATATTCGCTCCCCCTACTCTGGAAGATGTTTCCAGAAAATAAAACTGCCCATCAAGACCTTTGATATATTCCGAATGAAAAGCACTGTATTCCATCCGAAAAGATTTCATAACCTTTTGATTCAAAACCTGAAGCTCTTTCTCCTCCTTACTTCCCAATTTAAGGGTCTGCGTTCGGAAAATACCGCCAAAATGAGCTACTTCATAAGGGGTGTTCAAATATTTGCTCGCCCTCGAAAAAACCACCTCTCCACCATAGGAAATACCATCCACATGATACACATCGCCCGGTCGGAACGATTCTATTAAATATTTATTTCTTTTCTCTCCCAATCCATTGATTTTATCCCAAGCTTCCTCTAAGCTGTGTACTTTTTGAATACCTGTCGCTGAAGCCTCCGATCTTGGTTTGATAAGCCACGGCCCATCTACATTCTGCAAAAATTCACTAATCTCAACATCGTTAAAGAGCGATGAAAATTGTGGAATAGGAACACCTGACTGCTCAGCTCTCACCCGCATGGCCAATTTATCCCTGAAATACCGAGCTGTTGATTGACCCATCCCCGGAATCCTGAATTCCTCTCTTAAAAGTGCCGCTTTTTCCACATCGAAGTCATCCAAAGCTACTATTCGATCAATTTTCACAGACTTAAGCAACCAAGCTACCCCGGCAACCATATCATTATAATTCCAATCGTCATCCGCCTTGGAATTCATATAAAATATCTCATCGATTGCCGGCCAAGCCCACGGGGAATTCTCCAACTTCTTACTCGTAAGAAAATATACCTTATGCCCCTGCTCATGAATACCTTCCAAAAAAGCATTTCCCTTAAAATAACTGGAAATACATAAAAAGTTAAGTTGTTTATTGCTCACGTATTTTGATTTTCTGTAAAACTAAGATATATTTAAATCGATGGTTCCCATTTCTCTGATAAAAAAATCCTAATTACAAGGCTTTAGCAGTATTTAGGATTTTTACAGTGAAAATTTAAACTTTTCCAATAACAGTATTATCTGGTATAATTGCATCCTTTTTAATGACTACTATTCCATCCACAATACAATAAGTCTCCTCCCGCACGTCCTCCAGGCTCGAATCTCCAATAATCTGCACATTATTACCAATCCTTACGTTTTTGTCTAAAATCGCATTGACTATCAAACAATTGTCCCCAACGCCTATGGCAGGTAGATCCTCATTATTAACAAGTTGTTCGATGGTCTCGAAATAGTCGGCACCCATCATGATCGAATATTTAATTTGGGTATGCGGCCCTATTCTCGCTCTAATTCCAATCAAAGATCTCTCCAAGAGACTTGCATGAATTATACAACCTTCGGCAACAACAGAATGCTTGATTATCGTTGCAAAAAGTTTGGAAGGTGGAAGCATTCGCTGTCTCGTATATATTGGTCTTTGACTGTCAAAGAAATTAAAACTAGGGATATCATTTGTCAATTCAAGATTGGATTCGTAGAAAGATCTGATATTTCCGATATCCGTCCAATAACCCTCGTGCTGATAGCTAACCACCTTATATCCTGATGTTATTGCATCCGGAAGAACCTCCTTCCCAAAATCAATAGCTTCAGGGTTTGCGTCGAAAAGTTCCTTCATTGCCGATTTACTGAAAATGTATATTCCCATCGATGCTAAATAATGTCTGCCTTTGACCTTCATTTCATCAGAAACTTCCGAAGACCACTTGTAATGCTCTTCCACCGGTGGCTTTTCGACGAAACTGGTTATCATCCCTTCTTCATTCATCTTCAAAATACCAAAAGAAGTCGCATCCTTCGAATCTACCGGAATAGTGGCGATAGTGACATCGGCATTCATAGACAAATGATGCTTCGCCATATGCTCAAAATCCATCTGATACAATTGATCGCCTGACAAAATCAAAATCAAATCGTGGTCGTGATGAGCAATGTGGTGCATAGATTGCCGCACTGCATCCGCTGTACCTTGAAACCATTTATCCGAGGCATGTGTCTGTTCCGCAGCCAAAATATCCACAAAACCATGGGAAAAAGTATCGAAGTGAAAGGTGTTTTTTATATGCTGATTAAGAGAAGCAGAATTGAATTGTGTCAATACAAACATCCGCTTCACACCACTATTTAGACAATTAGAAATAGGTATGTCTATCAACCTATATTTTCCCCCTATAGATACTGCCGGCTTGGATCGAGATTCCGTCAAAGGATACAATCTTGAACCTACTCCTCCGCCCAGTATTAAGCAAATCATTTTAATCATAGATCTTTAATTTGTAAGTTTATGGTATATATTTATATATCTTTCAGCAGATGCATCCCAGGACAAATCCAACTGACTTATTCTTTTTATAACCTCATTTGTATAAGCTTTGTTTTTATACATCTCACTTGCACGATAAATTGCATTCCCCGCATCCTCCACCGTAAAATGGGTAAATTGTATTCCTCTTCCATCTTCCAAGCCCAAATCCGGCACAGAATCTCGCAAACCTCCCACAGCTCTCACGATAGGAATAGTGCCATACCGCATTGCAAACATCTGGTTCAAACCGCAAGGCTCCACGCGCGAAGGCATCAAAATAAAATCCGATCCTGCATACAATTGATGCGCTAAATCCTCATTATATTCGAGACATAAATTAAAATTGTGAGGGAATTTATATCGCATATCCATCAATTCACGATGTAAACTCTTATCTCCGGTACCTAAAACGACAAAAGAAACTTGAATTCCTGCATAAAGTACCCTTTGAATAAGCTGAGGAAGCAAATCCGCACCCTTCTCCCGCACCAATCGTCCCACAAAAGTGACAATGGGCAAATCCGGGTTCAATCTAAAAATACTCGTCAACTCAGCCTTATTTTTCTCCTTGAACTCTACCCAATCCCCATCTGATAAATTATGGGCTATGGAGTTGTCAGTGGCAGGATTCCAAACATCATAATCAATACCATTGAGAATTCCCTGCGCCTTTCCCGACTCCGCTCGAATCAAATCCTCCAATCCTCCACTATCGCCCATCAACTCGTGCAAATAACCGGGTGAGACCGTCGTTAATGCCCAACAACATCTGATTCCTGTTGCCAATGGATTTATTGCACCGCCCCAATCCAACAATCCCGATGCGCCCTGATCAAACCAAGGTAAAAGATACATGTTCTTCCAGCTAAACGCTCCCTGGTATACGCCATTATGAATAGTTAGAACAGTTCGTATCGCTGACAATTCCTGATAGTCAGGACAATACTTGACCATAAAAGGAATCAAGGCTGTATGATGATCATGACAATGCAAGACGTAGGGCTTCTTCTCCATACTTTTCACCCAGTGCAAAACCGCCTGCTGAAATACCAAATACCGCTCTACCTCATCACCATAGGAGCCATATTGATCATAATAAACACCTTCTCTGTAAAAATAATGATGTGCATCCACCATGTAAAGCGGAAAACCCAAGGAATCATTTAAAGTCTTAAGAATACTGAATTGTACTACCCAATTACTCATTCTTATTGTCCCACTGAAAATCCTTTCGTACCGCTGTTCATTGACCCACTTGAGATTGTATCGGGGAATAATTACAGCTGAATCTACACCTGAAGAATTTAAATATTTTGGTAAAGAACCGACCACATCCGCGAGTCCACCTGTCTTTGCAGCAGGATAACACTCCATGCTTACGTGTAATACATCCATATTTTTGAATTATGTCCTTAAAGTAGGAATTCCGAGGGAAAATAATAATTTATTTGGAATAAATAATTAAAAAATTTCTCAAATATGGATTTTATCTATTCATTTCAGAAAATATAATTACTTGCATTAGTAATTTAGCAATCCAAAATAACAGTTCAGTGATAAATAAGTGATGGCGTTGAGCGCGGTTCCTAAGCGGGATCAAAGGAAAGTCGAAATGCCAAGGGAGACATAAATCATATCATCCTACCATCAATTCAACCATAAAAATGATTAAAACATCATAATGAGACGCAAAATATTGCTCCCCTACTTTTTTAAAACCTTGGCGAGAACTGCTAAAAACTTCCGAAAAATCCAAAAAAATCACCCAAAACCCCAAGAACCTACATAACCCAGAACGAGCCGAAGGCGGCAGAACCTAGAACGCCGAAGGCTCAAAACCTGCGATGCAAGCGTTAGCTTCAGTCAAGCAAAAGAGAGGCCTCGCTATATCTTCGTTACCTTCCCAACTTTGATTTCCACTCCTCCATCTTCCACCTTATACACATACATCCCCGCTGCCAGATTTCCTACATACACATAATTACTCCCGTGAAAAACCCGCTGCTCTTTCACTTGCCTCCCATGCATATCATACAGCATTACTCTCGCTTCACCGGGATAGTAACTACCTATATCAATAAACATATCCTCCTGAACCGGATTCGGATATACATTCACCGCTATTTCCAGCTCCTCTTCGCTTATGCTTGTCGATCCCACTTGAAAAGTCTCACAGCTCGTATCGCTCCCATGTGCATTACTCACCGTCAGGCATATCTCATAAGTTCCGTTCTGTGAAAAGCTGTGCATAGGGTTTCTCTCCTCACTCGTACTCCCATCCCCGAAGTCCCAGAGCCACTCCGTCGGCTCATAGTCCGATACATCCACCATCCTGAATTCCAAATGGTCCTCCTCACTCTGGTCTGCCCGCCAGCGGGAGAGAGGGAGGTTGACGATGCCTAGAGTATCGCAGGGACTGCCTTCAAGAGGACCGAGGCGATAGTTGGGATATAGTGGAAGCGCGGATTTAAGCGCAGGTGAAATAATGCTGGCTTGATTGACTTTGCATCCTTCTCCCCAGACATCAGGATAGTCTATTGTCGTGATCACTCTTATATTCGGCCAAGGAGTAATATAAATTTTACCGTCAGGTCCCAATTGACTCATAAAAAAATTATGGGGCATTATAAATCCAGTATTACCTATCGTGTCTAGAAAATTGTTCCTCTCTGCTACAAGATTTATAGAACTAATAATATCTTCTTTAGTCAAATCGAATTGAAAAATGGAATGGTGAGCCATTAAATACAATATTTTATTGTTAGGTGAAAATGCAATTCCACCCAACTCCAATCTTTCAATATCGTAGCCATAGGATATAGGTTTATTTAAATAACCTTCACATCTGTCAAATTCGTATAAATACAATCTACAACCCACTGCAGGACTAATGTTTGAATAATTGGCATAAAATCTTCCATCATTAGAAAATGCAGCCTGTCCAACACCTCCTAAATGCTTTAAACCTGTTTCAATCGGTGTCAAAACTTGCGGACCATTAGAAGTAAATAGAATTCTATGGAATTTATCATTTTCTCCTCCAGGAATAAGCACCCACCAGTCCTGTCCATTGGCGTGTTTTGTCGCAGTTAGTTTTCCGAAATCTAGAGTGTCTGAAAATAATAATTGCTTTTTAATGGTTACAGAACCTAAGCCATTATTTTTATTCATATCAATTACAGAGTAATATAAATTTTTCCCACCCAAAAATGCTTTATCTTCAATATAAAAAATATCTGATGCAACATGAAATAAAGCATATAAATTTTCAACATCAGAAAAAGGAAGTACAATTCCAGCTTGACTCATAACTTCTCCGGATTCGCTACTTGCAGACTCACTAAGATTGTCACTATTTGCTATGATTTTTCTTTCTGCATTTTCTAGATGATAACCATTATAGGAAAACAAATACTTACCATTTTTATCTGAAATAGAGTTATTTGATAAATAAAATGCTATCTGACTAGAATAAGATTCTTTTATACTAAGTTGGGACAATGAATTGTTAAAATCAAGAATTGCCATACCTGAAAGTGGTACTTGGGGATCTGGCGTATTTGCGCGAGAACTTAAATTCCAGACATAATCATGCTTTTGAGCTAATACGTTAAAAATTACAAATGTAAATAGTAATATAAATGAATATTTCATATAGGTAAAAATTTAAAAATAAAATATAGCTCTTCAGAAGTGATTCTGAAGAGCTATATGCATAAAAATATTATTTTGAAATGATTACTTTTTCTATAAATAGGACAATAGAATTAGCCGTCCCTTGTAGAAGGTAAACTCCCGCTGATAAATTAGATACATCAAGATTTAGATTACCTGTATTTCCTTTTTCATTTTGCGTCAACAATATTTTGCCCTTAAGATCCATTAATACTATAGTGAGTTCCTGATTATTTGAATTCGATTTATTCCACTTGATATTCAGATTATTAGATGCCGGATTAGGTGAAATTATTATGTCCCATAGCTTATTTGATGAGGTTTCCTCCTGAGTTTTTTTAAGGTAAGCTTCCGGAAAACAAATGTCTTCATCATCAAAATAGTAATTTTCCGTTCTCTGATACAAAGATCTTGCTACAAATACAACAGAACCATATTGTAGATGACACAATCCAGCTACAGAGAAGAGATAATCGTTCTCTTGCTGACTATATACATATTCAGGTTCTATTAAACTTTGAAGTAATAAAGCATTAACCTCCTTTTCCATAATCTCTATATCCCTAATAGCATTGATATTACTATTCATTGTGGCAAGGGATGAATAAGTAGATTGTGAACTGGATCTGTATGCATTCATTATGTCTGATAGGACAGCTTGAAGATCATTAATCTGTGCTAATATGCTTATTCTCTCTCCGGACAATAAATCCTGCTCTTCCGGTGACAAATCTCCCTGCATCTCAGAATCTACTGCACCAAGTTCCGTCATCAATTCCTCTATCTCACCTATAAGAGAATCTATTTCAATTTGAGTATTTTCCTGAATATAGCTAGCTTCACTTGCAGATTCACTAATTTGAACCAACTGACCCAAGGCGTTATTCTGTGATGAATTATAGAAAGTAGCCACATCATCGTGATAATTCACTAAAGAATTATCTCTCAATAATTTCTGGTATAAATCCTTCCCCATTTGCCACTCGACCATTCCTGCATATTCTTCCTCACTGTAATCTCCATTCAGGTATCTCATGTCATTCTCATTAATCATCAAACCTTCCTCGCCTCCATCTTCGGAATAAGCACAATCAATATCATAAGAACATTCTGAATTTGAACCAAATGATAACTCAAACCAATCTCCACTTGATCCTGGACATGATTGAGCAGGAAGAATTGTTGGAGGGAACAATGGTGTAGAACATGTGTTTACTTCAAATATTGAGGAAGTGATGAACGAACTCGTTCCATCATGCCTAGCGTGCGCAACAGTGGGTGGTGGAGAGGAAAATGTGCCGGTCCATATATTTTGGTAATCAGGTTGACTTCCTATCAATGTCCCGGGTCCACATTGAAAGCTTGATTGCGCTGTATTGCCGAATTCAT
>CALCSX010000082.1 GCA_937894165.1 uncultured Saprospiraceae bacterium
GGTGATTTTTCCTCTATTCACTTAAAAACATATCTAATAAATCTGGTAGATTATTTTAAGGATATTCTGCGGAATGAACATCCTATTGATATTAAAATGAATATTGAAGAGAACATTAATCTGAATATAGAGACTACTCAACCCTTAGGAATTATTATAGTTGAATTACTCCATAATTCCATTAAACATGCCAAACCAAGTCAGGACAATTTGATAATTCATCTCAACCTTGTAAAAATAGGTGAGTCCTATGAATTTACATATAAGGATAACGGTTCAGTTTATTTATCAGATAGAAAAGGGCTTGGCACGATGCTGATAGAAAACATGGGGAGGCAATTGAATGGGGAAGTAAATATTACTACAAACGAAGGGTTTGTATATACATTAAAAATTAAGGAAAAATTTGTATCGCCGATTAGCTTAAACTTTGGAAATACAAATTAACAGATAAAATAAATGAAGTCAATATCAATTACTATTGTCGAGGATGAGCTTCTAATTGCAGAAAGTATCAGAATTTATTTAATGGAAAGGGGTCATACAGTGTGTAAAATCTGTATTTCCTATGAAGAAGCCATAGATTCACTTCTCCAATCCCCTCCCGATTTGTTTTTGCTGGATATTCGTCTTTATGGCGAGCGCTCAGGAATAGATATAGCCAAATATCTGTCGAAGAACTCAAGCATTCCTTATGTATTTCTCACTTCACAATTTGACGAAACTATCTTAAAACAAGCCATCTCCACATCACCTTTCGGATATTTGACCAAACCCTTCCGAAAGGAAACCTTATGGACTACGGTCGAGTCAGCATTCCAACTTGCAACAGTTCACAAGAGTAAGGAAAGAAGAATTCAAGTCTTTGACGGACAAGTTCACCATAAAATACTCGTGAATGATATCGTTTATATTAAAGCAGATCATGTTTATATAGAATTAATTTTGGATAAATCACAAGTAATTATTGCCAGAAGCACACTATCAGAATTCTTTGTTGAGTTAAATGATTCTCGCTTTATTATGCCTCATAGAAGTTATGTGGTAAATAAAAACTTCATAGAATCATGGGACAAAACAAATATTTATCTAAATCAAATTTCCATCCCCATAAGTCGAAATCGATGCAAGGAGATCGCTGATTTATTGAGATAGTAATTTTGTAAAAACTATACATAAAGAGCTAATCTCACATTACACAACACCTATATTTCGGTTGAGAAATACCATTCAGAACATAGTCCACACCATTCAGCACTTAGCATCCTGTTACATAATAATAGATCTGAATTAAAATTTACTTTTATCGGCGGATAACAATTGCTCACTCTACCACATCAAATGCTTAGAATATACATAATTATTATTAGTATACTATTACTAATACAAGGGGAAGTATTTTCACAGTTGAATTCGTTCGAAAATCTGGAACAGTTTGAGAACAAGGGTTCTTTGAAGAACAATTTGAAGAGCTTTTTTAAAGGTTTCACTGATTTTGGGGAGCCCTTTCAGCTGGGCGGATCTGTAGGATTAAATATGAGATCTTACAATGCTTATGGTGGACCTTTGCGTCAAGATCCCTTCTTTTATTCCGTGAATGCCAATGCGAGTATGAGAATTTATCAGATTGACATTCCCTTTTCAATGATTCTCACTGCAAAAAACACTACACTTTCCCGTCCAAGTATAAGTGATTTAAAAGAAGCTTTAACAAACAATGTAAAGGACAGAAGAAATGGTTTTGCGAGAATTGGCATTAGCCCTTATTATAAATGGGCGAAACTTCATCTGGGGCATAGAGCAATGAATTTTTCTAAGTATACAATGAGTAATATCAATTTTTTCGGTGCGGGGATGGAACTCACGCCGGGAAAAGTAAGGTTTGGAGCTATGTACGGCAGGTTGACGAAAGCAGAGCCAATAAATTTGTCATTAACCACTCCCAACATCCCGATTTATCAAAGAATTGGATGGGCTGCCAAGATTGGCTACGGCGATGATAAGGCTTCAGTAGATTTGGTTCTTTTCGGGGCTAAAGACGATGAGAATTCCATCGCCATTCCTGCTGATTATTCTCAGCAAGTGACACCGGAGTCGAATCTGGCAATAGGAATACAGTTACAAAAATTATTTCTCGATGTTTTCAGGGTCAGTGTTGATTATACCAATAGTGCTATATCTCCCAATTCAGAAGATAGCAGATCGGATGCCGGAAGTATTACCAATTTTTTGCACCCCAGAAGAAATACTACCTATTATTCCAATGCTTTCGAAGCAGCACTAGCCTATGAAGGAAGAGTGATAAATACAGGTGTATTATTGAAGCGCGTAGATGCAGACTACAAAACCTTAGGTGCTTATTTTTTCGACAGAGATGTCTTGGATATTCAAGGATTCGTCAATTTCGGTTTATTAGATGGAAAAATAAACACAGCTCTGAAAGCGGGAATTCAATCCAACAATCTCGACAATACAAAACCCACCACCACGAGGAGATTTATCTATGATGCTCAGTTAAGTTACGCTGTTGAAGCACTGTCTGCGAATTTGAACTTTTCTAACAATTCCTCTCGAGTGGATTATGTATTGAATCAACAGCTGGACTCACTCAATGCGGTGATAGTTACCCAAGACATAGGTTTGAATATAAATTTTGCCCTTCCTTCCCTCGGAGCCATCAAACAAGCGATTTCCTTTACCGGAAACATCCAGGACGTCAGCGATAATATTGAAAAGCCCAACAGGATATCAACTTCGAGAATTGTCTTGGCAAATTTAGCTTATATGGTCATGCTTCCAATAGATATGACATTATCCTTCCGGGTCAATTATAACAGAAATATTATCCAAGATATCCATTTGGAAAGAAATGGATTTGGGCTGGGTGTGAAAAAGGCTCTCTTTGAAAATAAACTTACGCTGGGATTGGACGGGAATTTATATAACAATAAGAACAGTCTCAACCAAAAATCCAGGAATGTCATAGGTCAGTTCTCCTTGGGCTACCAAATTTTCAAAAACATGGGATTACAGCTTCAGTGGGTCATATTAAATACGAATGCTGAAGGTGCCACCACATTCACTGAGAGCACCGGCAATTTGGGTCTCCAATATCAATTTAATTACAAGCCTAAAAAGAAGGAACCTAAGTCCGGTCGATAAGCCTATTCCGCATTTTTTAAAAAAATAGCTAAATGAAATTCATACAGTTGATAAAAATAATTCTTCCCCTGTTATTCATGTCTTGTTTGCTTAAAGCGCAAGAAGGGGCGTGGCCTGTGAGTGTGAGCGGGAGTATTCTTCCTCCTCATTCTTTGGATCTGAAAGTATATGGTTTGGAAAGGTCGGAAGATTTGAGATTTCAAATGTTGTTGAATGACCCTGTAGAGACATCCTTGCTTGTCAAGCCGAGGGTAAGTATTGAGCAGAATGGAAGGGTAATATATATGACTGACCCAAATTTCGGCGGAGAGACATTTCTCTTGAATCAGTTTGAACCCATGGTCATCAATGGTTCTACGCTTCAAAATTATTTTTCCAATATGGCTTTGGTAGGTGCAGGAGGCAATGGAAGAGGATCAGTAGAGGTGCCGGAAGGTTTCAATCAAATCTGTCTACAGATGTATGGTGTAATAAGAGATGTTCCCATCTCCAATAAATTCTGTGTTTCGGGAAATTTTAGATTGAACCAGCCTCCACAGATCGTCAAACCGATGTTTAACGAAAAAATCAAACTTGCTCCCGTTCAAAATATGATTTTTTCCTGGCAACCCATGCATCTTGGCAGTGGGAACAATCCCGGCGCAGTAGAATATACCTTCGAGATGGTTCAACTACCGGATGGTGTCATGAATGCTAATGATGCATTCGAAAGCACTTTAAAAGTATATACTGCGAATACTATGGCTACTTCACTCCTGTATTCTCAAGCGGAGCCGGTTTTAGAGCCTCAGAAGATATACGCATGGAGAGTGACAGCCAGGAGTGTCCTGCATCCTACCAGCAAGCTTTTCCAGAATGAAGGAAGAAGTGAAATTTCTGTTTTTATTATGTATGACGGCGAGGAGCCAAGCGTTATGTTAAACCCGACGGACAATGCCTCCCCGCGAGGTTGCTCTGTCTACGAAACTTCTTATGGGCCAGTGGCGAAATCTGATAATGAACCAGTAGTACTTATTCCTAACCAAAGGGTCAAAGTGGGTTATTTTGATATGATTATCAGCGAGGTTTCGGGAGGTATACAAGGTTATTCGGGAAAAGGGTGGGTCGAATATCCGATGTTGAGATCCAGTCTTGAAGTAGCATTTCAGAATATCAAGGTCAATAAAGAAAACAGAGTCTATGAAGCTGATAATATTGAAGCAGTAGTCGATCCGGTTTTTCATTTGACGAATGAGGAATTAAATCCTGCTATCATCAGTCAAAATATTGATGTCAATTATGCAAATTCCCTTCATAAATTTGTCATTAAGGATCGCATGGTAGCTAAGTTGCCGGAAGGAAATCTTAAGAAAAACCAACTACCATTGGCACTGAGCAGCCAGACATTTAAAGATGAAATAGTATGTGTTACAGGGATAAAATTTACCGCACAAAATGCCTATTTGGTGCTAATAAGTCTGGAGAAAAATGATTCCAATATTAATATATCCGCAGCCACAGCAGTTCCCTCAACACCTTACGGTATCAAAAACGGTTCTCATCTCGTTCCCCTATCTTCCACTCAAGGGAACAGCATAAGCATAATGCCTTCGATCCTGAAAAGTATGAATATCGAAGAAGGTAGCAAACTTTATTGTGATTGTCAAGGAGTTCAGAAGAAGCAAACTAGGGATGACTTGTTCGTGAGTAAAGATGTCATAAGTGACGAGAAAAACCTTTTACCATTAAAAATTTCACTAAAAGATTCTCAACAAGAAAAGGACAGCTATTCCGGTGCCATTGGTGCATTGTCTGATTTCAGAATAAATGGCGTGGAAAACCTCCTTTTTAATTCAGGAGGAGGTCAACTTAATCTTTCGGAAGACAAGGAAATCCAAAATTTGCCGGAAAATGTCAAAACCAAATTGGAACCCGGCAGTTCAAAATTGCTTTGGCTCAGTCAAAGTACTGTAAATCTGCCTGAAAGGTATACTTTAGGTTCCAATAAAGTGATCCAATTGGAAGGAGATATTTACATCGGCGAGGAGAAAGTAGAATATGCGGCTTTTAAGAAAAGCAATATTTTAAGTTTAGAGAAAGGTAGAATTGAAAAGTGGAGCTACAGTATAGACGAGATGGGTCTGACTATTAAAGATGAGCAGTTGCGAGGACCTTCTATCAAAGGAATGCTTAGACTTCCCATTTCAGAGGATAAGATAGCTTATTCGGGTAATTTTTTTTCTACCACCAATGAAAATCCAATAATTATTACTGAGGATCTTCCGGAAAGTCTCTCTATGAGCATGTGGGCGGGACAAATGCAGTTGGATTCAAGTTCAGTTCTAGCTATGGAGATAAAATCCATCGGCAATGAAAATACAATTTATCCATATGCCACGCTTTCGGGTGATTTTTCCATGAAGATGGATCATGAGACCTTTAAAAATTCCTTAAAAGGAAATATCGCCGGGACTCTTTCGGATATGCAACAAATTTTCAATCTTCCCAATTCCGAATTTGATATAGCTTTAAGTGGAATTTCTATTGAAAACTGGAATTTTGAACCATATAATGCCCCGGAAAAGAAATTCAGGGCTGATAAGGTTGATGTAAGCAAGGCAGTATTGGAAGTTGGAGGCAAAACATTCCCCGTCACGGGCGCTGAGATTATTTATCGCAAAGACGAAAAGGAGAATATTGGTTTATCATTTTCAACAACTGTAGGGAAAAGTAAGATCAGCTTCACGATCTGGGGTGTGGAGAAAAATGGAAAGTTTGAGTTTGCTAATATAGAGCAAACCTCTTATGAGCTCAACTGTGATTGTGAAACCGGTCAATCCTATGGAAACTTGGATTATGATAAGATTTATGATAAAATTATCAGGAATAATTGGATGCCATATTTAAATAATGAGGCAGTTCAAAGTGGGAAGGCCTCATATACAGACGGAATGAGTGCTTCGGACAAATTGATCTATGCATCCTGGAAGCAAAAGTTGATAGAGAATACCGACAATGATTTTGTCTTGATAGACAATAATAAACTGTATTGGCCTCTATTGGACATGAATTTGGAAATCCTTAAAGTAGGTGAAAAGATTACTATAAAGGAACCCATAATAATTAATGAGGCCCTTTTTGTAAAGTTAGGATTTAAAACGGACTTTAATATTCCGCAAGGTTCAGAACTATATCTTTCAAATTTTACAATTAATAAATGGCAGCAAGAAGGGGCGGAAGCAGCTGTGAATTTTGAATTACACACGCTTTATAATATATCGGACGAAGAGGCTAAAATGATTTTCCGCAGTTCAGGGGTAGTAGCGAATGGAAATTCTATACAAATAGTCAATGTAAATATGGATTTGCTTCCGTCTTCATCCGAGGAGGGCTTTGAAGTGGAGAACTATAGATGGTTGACTATGAATTTGCAAACCAAAGAAAAAAGTCATGCGAGAATAGATTGTGTATCTGGCTTGAAATATTTTAAATTGTTTGGAGTAGTAACTTTAGATGGAATGGTTGACTTGACTACCAAAACAACAGCTGAAATTCCTTTCGAAACAGAGGAGCAATCACCTTCCATTCCTATTTACCATTCTTTGGGGATCTGCGAGGATTATCTTCCTTCGAAACCCGATCAAAAATGGAAAATACATCTCGTAGATCAGCCGCAAGTAAGCTTTAAAGCCGGAGAAAGTTACAAAATATACATTGACAACTCCCCTACGGCTGTCATCCCCAGCACCTTCAGCTCTACGAATTATAGTCATAGTACTACCAATAAAAATTTCAAAGGCATAGTTTTTGAAAAATTAAGTTATGAATTGTTGGGCTTTCAAGACAAGGATAAAAAGTCTATCTCACTTGAAATGGGAGATGCCGTTTATGTATTCGGTGACACTGACATTGGTTTTCACACTACTTATTACGGTGAAGAAGTTTTGGATAGGAATGAGGGAGCAAAGGTATCCGGGTGGAGGTATGGTTTGCATGATGTATCATTTACTATTGAGAAGTCGGAATTTAAATATGATCTTGAATTTGCAGGATCAATCAGCATACCACTTTTTAAAAATGAGCCTGACAAGATCAAAAGTGTTCAATTTGATTCAGCTTGGGTAGAATTTAATGGTGGAGTAATGCTGAATACTTCTGAAGGAAAAAGTGAATTAACTTCCAGCTTCGAGTTGGATGAAATTTCCGACAAAATATTCCAATCTGATTTTATACCCGGTTTGGGCTTTGCTCTGAATGAAGATTCTAATATTGAAATGGATTTCGACAGTGATGCAGGACGATGGAAGCCAAAAGGGCAGTTTTCCGGTCGAGCACTTTTGTTGGTGAATAGTCCAATGGGAAAATCTTACAATGTTCCTATTCCTGATGGGATTGATTTTATGTTGAATTCCATAGAATTTTCCGGTTTACTTCTCAATCACCGAGAAAGCACAGGGAGTCAGAATTTGACTGATGAATATGGAATCACTTCTGTTGATTTTGGCGAATGGGGAATTCAGGATGAGGAAGGCGAATTCGAAGAGGAAGAAGAGGCAAGTGAGGAAACTACTGCTGATGCTCCGGCCAATACGCCACCGGCACCGAAGACAGGAAGAGCGCGATCCAACGCGCTTACTAAAAATGATCCTAGAAAGCCTACTGCAACGGCTACACCGACAAGATCGAGATCTAATGCTGTCACAAAAGCTGACCCGCGCCGTCCTTCGAAGACCACGCGAGCCAGATCTAATGCCATCAGGCAAGGCACAGCCCCTCGCAAGGATCCCGACCCAGTGATGGATACAGAGCCCGAGTTCAATGCGATGACTTTCTCTGCAGAATGCACAGGAATAAAAGCGGTGGGCGATAAATTTGAATTGGAAATTTTACTGGCAGTAAGTCTGCTAGGTGATAATACGGAGAAGAAGCGAGAGGGTGAGAAAGTAAAAACCACAGCCCTTAATGCTAAGGGAGGTTTAGGTGTTCAATTTGGTCCTAATAGCTATAAACAATGGCGACCTACCGGCGTGGTTTTGAATTGTCTCCAATTAGATGGTTCCATCGGACCTGTTGAATTCGCGGGAGGTTTGGCGATACTAAGAAACCCAAAAGATGCAAATGGTATTCCTATTTCGGGAAATACCCACGGTGACGGATTCAAAGCTTTTCTATCAGCTACAATCTCCGGTTTAGGAGGTTTAAATGCTGTGGCGCAATTTGGAGTTCAAACTACAAGTACAGGAGATTCTTTCACCTATGGATTTCTAGATATAGAGGCATTTTCCACGGCGGGGATACCATTTCCTCCTCCATCAGCAGTTTCAGTACCTATTATCGATTTATATGGAGCCGGCGGAGGAATACGAATCAACATGGAGTCAGCCAGCACTATTAAAGATATGGTAATGAAGCAGGACTCTAAGGAGCCCGCTGTCAATGATTGTAATATTCCCGATGCCAAATTATTAGCTCCCGGTGTAGGCCTTTCAGGGACTTATACACCTAAACAAGGGACTTATGGAGGTAATTTTTACCTTATAATGGGACCTTATAATTTATTAGATGTTGGACCGGAGCCACAATATACCCTCATAGCTGACCCGGGGATAGGCATTGAAATAGGGAAAAATGAAGAGACAAATGAATTGCAGTTTGGTAAGGTGGAAATAAGTATCAATGCCTATATCAAGCCTGAATCAATCATGAAGAGGCGAACAGACAATATTGCTGATGCTTATGCTAAAATGGAATTTAACTGGGCCAATAAATATATCGCCGGGGAAATCGGTATGCGAATGAAGGTGGAAATACCTAATGTAATTACACCTATCATTCAGATACCTGAAAATTATGATGACACAGATGAATCTACGAAAGCCAACTACGTAAAAGGTTTTGCGGCACTGGTCTTGAAGGAAGGGGAAGAAAGATTTGAGTTGAAATTCGGAGGTCCAAGTATTGGAGATTATAAAAGTAATAGCAAATTAGTTCATAATAGTGCTTTGTTTAGCTTAAATGAAGATATCAATTTGAAAGCTTTGATGTACTTTCAGGCAGGTGCAGATGTTGATGCCCCTCCCCCCTTGGAAGAGCTTATCCCACAATTAAAAAATGATAAATCAGAAAACCCTACCCGTGCAGTAAATGAGGATGTAGCCAAATCAGGGCTTGGCATCGCAATGGGTGTCAAGTTTGATGCATCCTTAAGTTCGAGCCTCGGACCTTTTTCTGCGGATTTAAATATGGGAGTGGGATTCGATCTTAATCTGAGAAATCTTTCAGATGTCACCTGTTTGAATAATGATAATAAAGAAATTGGAATGGGTGGTTTATATGCCATCGGGCAGGCCTATGCCTATGCCAGTGGTAGTTTAGGCATGGATTATGATTTAATTTTCGCAAGTGGAAGTGTAAATATTTTCACAGGGAATGCATTTTTATATTTAGAGGCTATGGCTCCTAATCCCTCCTATTTTAAAGGGAGAATGGCTGGATCTTATAGTGTTCTTGATGGACTTCTTGATGGAGATTTTGATTACAAAGTTGAGTTGGGAGAGCAGTGTGAAGGCTTGGAGCCACCTTCTCCTTTAGAAAGTATAGCTATTTACGCCGGAGCAAGTGTGTATAATGGACAGAAGGATGTTAATAGATATGATGACATTACGATAAATACTAATGTCCCATTACGAAAAGATTATACACTTAACCAAACTGATCTGGCGGGCAACCCTTCTGAAGCAGTTAACTTCATGGCAGACATTAGTACTATTAAGGTCACTACTGTTACCAAAAGGCTTAAAGGTTTCAAATTAATCTCAGAATCCGTAAATGTACCTTGTGAAATAACAGTATTACCTGATAAGAAAACAATTAATATATCCTTTGAAGAAGCATTAGATCCACTGAAGGAGTATCTTCTTACGTATGATTTCTCTTGGATGGTCAAAGAAGGAACCGGCAGCTCAACAAATTACAAAGCCCATCCTAAAACCGAAACCGGCAGCATAACTTTTACCTCAGGTCCACGTCCTAAGGCGATCGCTGATGGGATGTTGGAATATTCATCCCCCGGAAATAGACAGAGATATTGGCATAAAGGATATGCCGATACGGAGATTAAATTTAAATTGAAAGCATTGAAAGATGCCGTTTACCTTTTCCCTGAAATATGTTCTGATTGTGGAATAGATTTATCTACCAAAGACTCGATCAGATTTGAATATTTCGTTGAGCTAAAAGAGTATGATAATAATAAAGTTGTGGTGGACACCAAAACATATCCCATTACGAACCATCCAAAGATGGGGGAATTATCAAAAATCCTTAAAGCGGAAAGAAAATCAATTGATAATGGGCGATATCATATCAATTATATGACGGAAGAGGAAATGCCGGTGAGCATTGTCTCTTTCCCGGACCTGAAAAATCAAGATCTGAAAAAGGGCAAAATATATGAATTATCGGTCATTAGAAAGCCTAAAATTTCATTAAATGGAACTGATAGTAAAGAATCACAACGATTGAAGAAAATTTTGGACGAGAATACAAAGAGTATTCGAACTTACTGTTTTGGCGTCAGTCAATATAATGACATGAATGAAAAAATCAACAATCTTGAAATAAGTCATGTGAAATCCACCCTAAAACTGAGGGACTTTAATCACCCAAGTGATATTTATGACACCCAACGTGCGGCGGTGATTTCTAAGCTAGGTGAGAGTAAATTCCACTCTGTGAAGGATGATTACTATGCCATTCGAATCAAAAACAAAAAAGACGGGGAAGGATTTGACAAATTCGATATTATGCGGCTTAAGTACAATATCAAAATGGAATACGTGGATCATTATCTACCTGAAAAAAGGATTTCGAATATATATAATGGGTATGCTATCGATGCTAATTTAAGCAATTATCTTACTAGCCAATTTGCTTCTTCAGGTGGAAACTACCTGAAAAAAGTATTGACTAATTTATCGAAGGAAGAGAACCATCAAATAGTTAAAGATAATATTTCGAAATCAGGAGACGGGACTAAATGGGGATATAATATCTCCGGTCCGGATGACTCTAAAAGATTGGAATTAAGTGATGAGGAAATCTGGTCTAAGAAAATAGTGCATAAGTCGAACTACAGTACCAGATATGACCCTAATTCAAAAGACCCTGTTTTTGATCGTGATATTACATTTGACATTTTAATTCAAGATTATCGATCTAGAATTATTATCAATCAAATGTTTTGGCTTTCCAGAATCAGTGAACAGATGAAAATATACTATTGGAATTATATTTTAACACCTTTTGCTGTTCCAAATCCAAACTATAATCAAACTATATGGAATTGGAGTAGTAAAAATCATCCAAAGGGAGAGTTTTTATCAGATAATTTACGTCAAAATGATTTCAGTTGGATACTATCGCCACCTGATAAGGCGTACCAGGCAAATCAATATACTTTCATAGCCTCAGAGCCCGGGTATCAGTTTAGTTATCATGGGGAGACAAAAATATTATTTCCTTCCTCCAATAATTGGGGCAAGCTCTTAGAATCGAAAAGAGATAATAAGGAATCCCTTACAGAAAAAGTAAGGTTCAAGCCATCTAGGTCAACCAAATCATGGGAGGAATTTCCGGCCACCAATGCTACAGAATTGTTAGAGAATTCTTGGTATATAGTTAAATATGGAGGCAGTGAATTGTATGTAGGTAACAGAAATGAAAGATGGTCAATCTTATGGGGGGTTGGGTTTCCATACAATGATTTTAATTACAGTGCCTCCCAGTACGGCTTATATGGTCTCGGTGCAGGAGGTTGGTTGTCGATCAGAGGTTTTGACAATATTAACGATACAAGAAGTAAGTTTGAAAACGTCTGGAATTTTTCAAACGTAGCTAATAATACGGCAATGTATTTAATTAATTATCGATATAGAGACGAAAGCGATATAAAGAATAGAAATTTTCCTAAAGTTATACAACACAGAGATTTCAGCTCTAAGGTGCAACCAAAAACTGACCATTCTCATAGCGATCTTATATTTATTGAGGTAGGTTTGCGATCCATTCATCCGGAAAAATACTATTATATTGAACAGGCAGATGGCACGAGAGTAAAGGATAAAAATGGAAATGATAAGTTTAAATTCATTAGGGAGGGACGGTTCTTCAGAATAGTTAGTAGTGCAGGGTATCACATCAAAGGTCATCATCATGATAATTGGACAGGTACTACAAGAACGTATAGTGTCCTTAACGATGAAACAAATTTTCCGACGAATAAATACGGTGATCCAAATGGTTATTTCCGCTCTGTGTGGGCGGTTATTCCGGTCAATGAGGGTGAGTACCATTATATCAAAAATGTCCGTTATCCTAGGCATTTTTTAACAATACAGAATAAGAATATGGAACTAAGAGAAACAAAGGAAGGTGACCAACTTAGAATTATTGAAGTAAAATAATAAAAGATGTACAAGATTTATATAATATTATTAATAATTGGTTTCCAAAGTAAAAACTATTGCTTTGGTCAAAATAATCCATTAATTATTAATGCTGTAGTGACCGAGAATTCTGTTAGTATCACCTTTTACCCTACTGATCCTTCTATTTGGAAGGAAGGCATGATGACAGGTTATTCCATTTCAAGGGAACTAAAAAATGCTGAGAACAATTCCGCCCGCAGGTTCACACCAGTCAAAGTAATTGTCAAAGATTCCCTGTGGTTTAAAAATAACGTTACTCAATACGACGGAGTTATTTCACCCATAGGTCAAATACTTAATGGAAGTGATTTTCTAAAGGAAAAGGACAAGCAAAATTTAGAAATTCAATATAATTACATCGTTTATGAATCTACATTGAATATAAAGGTAGCAGAAGCGGTAGGTCTCGGTTATGTAGATAATTCTATTGTTTTAGACGCAACTTATATCTATACCATTAAACATAATAAAAGCGGGCTTTCTGCCTCCATTGAAGTAAAATGCACAAATGGCGCTCGATATAAAGAACCTATAGATTACGAGCCTTCTTTTGAGTTTCCCGATGGTAATTCTCTGAGCGATATGTATTATATGTCGAAACCATTCGTGTTACAAGCTGTAATAGGGAAAGCAAGGCCACTCATGGATTCTGTTATCCTTCGATGGGCACCTACCACTACTGAAATTATGAGAAATGCAATGGTAGATGGGTATGATGTATATCGGATGAATGATAGTACTGAGATGATTAAAATTGCGACAGTAATGCCTTGGTCTGAAGATCGTTTCCAAGATATTCCATTAACAGATTCTCTGGCACTTTTGGCAGCTTCTATGGTGAAAAATAAGGGAATTCCTCCCGGATTAGAAATGCTGGATATGTATGAGCAATCTTCCCTTCAGTCCAATTATTTTGGCTTTGCACTACATGCAGCGGACAGATCATCCCTAGCTTCGGAAGTCTTAGGATTAAGGTATGTGGACAAAGAT
The DNA here is from genome assembly GCA_937894165.1 of uncultured Saprospiraceae bacterium. GTDB lineage: Bacteria > Bacteroidota > Bacteroidia > Chitinophagales > Saprospiraceae > CALCSX01. The sequence goes on from CALCSX010000082.1 coordinate 13,620, forward strand.
GTAAAATTAGGAGAAATTTATAGCTATAGAATAGAGACGAAGCGGTTGGAACCTAATTTACCTGTCCCCAATATTCTTGTAGTTAATGAGTATGAGCCCTTATTAGCACCGGAAGGATTTAAAATCATTAAAAATGATAAACAGGTTACGCTGCAATGGCTTGCCAACAGCAATTTGACAAAGTACAATTCCTATATTATTGAACGCCAAAATCCTCAGGATTCAGTTTTCCAACTTCTGACGCCATCCCCTTTGGTTTTTATACAACAATCAGGTCAGGAGCTTTCCCATTTTTCCTATGTAGATAAATTGGATCACAATAATATTAGCTATCATTATAGAATTCGAGGCTCCAACGCCTTTGGGGAGTGGAGCGATTACGCATATGGTATCGGTTTTGGGATCGATAAAACACCTCCTGCACCGGTCAGTATTATCTCGGGTCTTTATCAGCCGGATTCTTCGCGATTGAGAATATCTTGGACGCTCCCCGATGATTTAGGTGATTTAAAATATCATCAGGTGCTCCTCTCTGAAGATCCAAAATATGATTTTAGTGCCGTAAGTGCCGAATTGCCCCCTTCAGACACAATGTATTATTTTAGTTTGGAAAATATGAATTCCGATAGACCCTTTTATTTTATAGTGATGTCCTTCGATAGTTCAGGAAATGAAGCAACGTCCATTGTAAAGTTTGTCACTGTACCGGATTATGAAAGACCTGACCCCCCTACTAACTTAAAGGCAACTATAGATTCTACCGGTGTAGTTACTGCCATCTGGACTCCCAGCCCCTCCCACGATGTCACCGGATACTATATTTATTATTCCAATAGAGAAGGGAAGGAACTCACTATGATTAATGACTATCTAAGTAGAGATACGATGTATACTTGGACACTGCCATTGAATACTACTACTAAATTTCTTTATGTTGGCGTAAAAGCCGAGGATGATAATTACAATAAAAGTTTTATTACTGATGTGGTTAAAATAAGGAGACCGGATACTATTCCACCGGTGAGACCATTTATTTATATGACAGAATATGAAGATGAGCAGGTGGTTTTGAGATGGAAGAAAAGCAGCTCCAATGATGTGGAGAAATATATTGTCTACAGAAGAAACTCTTTAGATAGTATCGGACATTGGATTCCACTTGACACTTTGACTTCCGAGGTATTGGAATACATGGATGCTACTGCTTTAATAGGAGGTATGGTTCAATACGCTGTCAAAGCAGTAGATGATTTCAACAACGAATCTGAATACTCAAAGGAAAGCCAAATATCAATTTCCTTTCCTGAAAATAAATTCATTCCGACAATCATCAACCTGACTGAGAATAATAGCAAATCTGTGACTCTCACATGGAGTAATGAAACTCAGGCAGTCCCCGGTTATGACGGAAATTATACTTATCAAGTTTTCAGATCCATTGGAGCTGGAGAGGTTGCAATTTATCAAGAGATACCTAAAGATGAATTTTCACTAGTTGATTCGAAAACAGAAAGTGGCATCCTCTATAATTACGCAGTTCGTGTCAAGTACGAGAATGGCTGGACTGGTTCACTTTCTGCTGTCAAGTCTATTTTAATCCAATAAATGATTTAGTGAATTCTCTAAATAGTCCAATAATTTAAATAAATACAAATAAAATATAAGTGATGAATTATAATCCCTCAATAAAATTAGAAAAGTATTTGTTTAATATAATTATAATGAGCTTAGCCTTTTTTATTATTTCTACAAATTCATTTAGTCAATGCCCCAACGGAACTATTATATTGAGTTCACAAGCTCAAGTGGATCAGTTTATTATCGATTATCCAAATTGTACTGAACTCGATCGTTTGGATGTCACTTTAGGAGCAGATATTACCAATGTAGATGCTTTGATAAATCTCGAAAGAATCAATGGAGATCTCAATATAACGCATAACCCTATTTTAACAAATCTTAATGGATTCAGCAATCTAAAAAGCTCAGGGTATTTATGGATAGCAAATAACTCTTCACTCTCTACTATTAATGCTTTTGGAAATTTAGAAGTAGCTTACTGGTTGTTCGTAGGTAGTAATAACAGTTTGGAGACTATTGGCGGATTCAACAGTTTGGCGGATGTAACGTTAATTTCAATTATTGAAAATCCTAATCTTAACCAAGTATCTACTTTTAGTCTGCTCGAACAGGTGCAAACTATAAATATAAATACTAATTCTTCTCTTGAGGTAATTAGTTTATTTGAATCTTTGAATAATATTAGTCAAACCTTAACTATTGAGAATAATCCGAGACTTACAAATTTATCGGCATTCAGTAATGTGAATAATGTTGGCAATATCGTTATCAAAAACAATGAAGATTTGACAAATATTACTGGTTTAAATCAGGTAACTCAAGTTGCCGGACAAATAACTATTGAAAACAATACACAACTTAACAATATTTCAGGAATACAGAATATTTCTCCAACTTCTATTCTGGGGTTAAATATTTTAAACAATTCCAACCTTTCAGTTTGTAACCTTTCTAACCTCTGTACCTATTTAGAGGCGGGTGGTCCTAGAACTATTTTAGGCAATGCTGGTGATTGTATGACTGAGCAAATCTTGATAGATGTATGTTTCCCACCTCTACAATGTCCTGTAGGGAATTTATTTTTATCCTCTCAAGGTCAAGTAGATAATTTTATTTTAGAATATCCTGAATGTACGATTATAGATGGAGTAGTAATCATAACTAACAACATAAGTAATTTGGATGGTCTAAGTAATTTGGAATCTATTCTTGGTGGTTTAGATATTACATTCACCTCTCAATTATCTAATTTGGACGGTTTAAGCAACCTTTCATTTCTAGGTGGGTACTTTTTGTTACAAGACAATATTGCTCTTTCTAATCTAAATGGACTGAATAATTTAACTCAAATCTTGGGAAGTGTTGGTATTAGTTCGAATAATAACCTGACAGATATTTCCGGATTACAAAATGTGAATCCATCAGGTATTACTATTTTAACTATCGATAATAATTCAAATTTATCTGTCTGCAATCTTCCCAACATTTGTACTTACCTACTAGAAGGTGGGCAGCGAACCATAACCGGAAATGCAGGAGACTGTATATCTGAACAAGTTCTTACTGAAATTTGCTTCCCCACCGACCTTCCCGGGGAGTTTTGTTCTAATGCTATCGATCTCAATGATCTATTCGGGCAGAATTTAAATGTGCCACAGCTTTCTTCTGTTTTTAATAATACAGGCTTAAATAGTGAGGATGACCCGGACTTTGGCTTCGAATGTCTCGCCAATGGTGTTTTTACCTCTATGTGGTTCTCCTTCATAGGAGACGGTAATGTATATAGAATTAATTCCAATCAATGCAGTCCCAATAGTCCGCTCACAGATCCCCGAATTGTAATTTATTCTGGAG
>CALCSX010000083.1 GCA_937894165.1 uncultured Saprospiraceae bacterium
ACCCACAAATTGCTCCAATTCATAATGGGAATTTGGTAGGGATAGTAATCATGGGTGAGGGGATGAGGGAATACGAGTAATTTGACATACATTAAAAGCGTATAAAAAACAGTTGCATTTTTCTCAGCACCCGTCATGCCCGCAAAGGGGTTGTTCATTATGTTGGTAATTTCAACGCCGGAGCTGAGGAAATAGCCTATGACTTGGTATCTGATGACTAAATACCAAATGACGGGAATGCTAAGCCATAGTAATATTTTTAGATAATCTTTTTTGCCGGCATTGGTAAAAACCCAGAGTGATGCAGGAATTATGGCAAGCCAGGTTATTGCATTTTCCTTGGACAAAACAGCCAAAAACATCATTAATGACATTAAAGCTAAATTGACTATTCCGGAATTTTTTAGATATCTTAAGCTGAAGTAAAGTGCGGCAAGACTCCCAAGCAGTGACATTATTTCATCACGACCTTTGATATTTGCAACCGCCTCGGTATGAATTGGATGAAAGATAAAGAATAGTGAAGCCAGAAAAGGGATACTTACCAGCCAGACCCACCTGCCCACGAGGGGTTGGTAGAAAAACAAGGAAAATATTCTTAAAATCAAAATTCCTGTAAAACCATAGAATAAGATATTTATGAAATGGCTAACAGCAGGATTGAGACCAAAAAATTGATACTCAATAGCAAAAGTGACAATAGATAAGGGGCGATACCGACCCCCGACTACCAAGTCTTTTTTTTCATTGAAATATCCTTCAAAACTTTCTGTTGAAAGGATTTTTCCAATGCCTTTGATGCCTTGTTTCGTGTAAGTATTATCGGTAATTACAATTTTATCGTCCAATACATAGTCATAGGAAAGTGTCGGAAAATACAATACAAATGCACATGCCAGCAAAATGAGGGCAGGTAACCAATTTGTTTTCCAAAAATTTTGATTCCATCCGAGAATTTTCGGTTCTGAAGGGCTATTAACAAGATTTTTGGACCCTTTAGTTGGACTATTTTTTTTCATTTTGATTCTTTTCTGAATGGTAAATCAGCTAAAATGGTAATAAAGCACAGTTCTTCCCGATAAATAGAGGAAATATATATAATTTTTGCAATATGACCAAATTTTGTAAAGAATCTTAAAAGTGGTAGGCTAATTTGATACAAAATTGATTTCTAAGGAATTTGTTCTCCATGGTATTTTTAAACCAAGGATTTTCAATTTTAACAATGTGTATATCTTGTTGCAATCGATAGGAAAGGGCTATGGAAATTCCATCAGAATTTATTAGCGAAAAATATTTGCCAATATCCAGTCCTAGGAAAGACATATCGAGACTTTGATGGTATTCCGGTGTATTCTCGCCCTGCAAAAAGCCGGGGCCATAAGCTCCCCGCATTTCAGTATAGTAAAAACCTGAAGCGCTGTTTAAAAATTTATGATTTAAATAAATTGAGAAGGGAATACTTGTAAATACTTGCTTGTCATTATAATCAATCCCGATCCCGATCCCTGCTTCCCAACGAGAGGAGATTTTAATTCCGGAAGAAATACTAAATGTGAATGTACTAACTAATAAGTCTTTTAAAACCCAACCCTCCACCGGATCTAACACATGATAATGATCCTTCCAATTAGAAAAATTTTGACTTAATTCAACTTTCGCTGTCAACTTCGACTCTTGACCTGAAAGGGCAAGTGTTTGAATCACGATCAGGAACAGAATTGGGGCTA
>CALCSX010000084.1 GCA_937894165.1 uncultured Saprospiraceae bacterium
GATGGGCACCAAATTGGGGTGTGGCGAGAGTTCGACGCACTTGGTAATACCCTAAGTGAAATCACTTATCCTTAGATCAATTGTTTTTATTTTAACGTGAAATATTTATCACTTATGATAGTCATCTATAAAAATATTTTGGAATTAATACATATACAAAGGCTGCTTTTGGTTTTTACGTTGATCTTGTTGACTAGACCGGCATTTTCACAAAATGTAGTCAGGGAACTTAACGAGTCTAGACTGTACAATTTTGATAGTTTGTCTGGACAAAACTCGGATTATGTGGTACGTATGTATGTCCATTTAACAGATACACCTAAAGTGAATCTAAGTGGTTTTAGAAATCTTTTGGAATTGAAAATCCAAAATACAACTAAGAATTATTTAGTTTATGAACAGTTAGGGAGCTTTGAAAATCTAAAAGTGTTAAGTTTTAGACCATCTATGGAAAATTGTGATTTTCCAAGTGATACTGATCCTTGTATCTTTATCAAGCATAGACAATTTCCCGAAGGATATAAATTTCCCAAAGGATTATTAATTTTAGATTTAGCATCTCCATTTATTAAACGTTTGCCTGATAGGGTATTTTATCCTTCTTCAGATTTAAGGATGATTGTGTTAGATCAAATGCGTCATTCGGATCTTCCTGTTGCTATTTTGAAAATGAAAGGACTATGTTATCTGTCTATAAATGGTGGTGGGGTATTGAAAGCTGAGCGAATTTTCTTTGAAAAATATGCTCCTAAGCTTAAGATTGTTTATGGAGTTCCTGAATGGATATATAACGGAGAAATTGACTATTCCGATAAAGTAGTACGTAAGGCATTACAGAAAAAAGTTAAGGGACGAAAATCACCCAAGGACGGAAATTTCACCTTATACTTTAAGGGAGGTAGCGTGGCAATAAAGGGGAGTTTTGCCGGAGGTTATCCATCAGGAAATTGGGAGTTGTATAATACTTCTGGAGTTGTTGTACGCAAAAGAAGCTATGGAATTAACGGGGTGCGATCTGGTACTTGGGAGTGGTTTCACGATCATGGTGATATTAGTTATGCTGAAACTTACAATGAGAAGGGAATCAGAATTTCTTCTGAAGAGTATATAAAATATGACGAGATGTTTGTGTATAGAAGACAGGTTTTTGATAGTACAAATTATGTAACGGTTAAGACATATTTTCCAAGCGGTATAATAGAATCGGAATATGGGTTCTTTGGAAGCAATTACCATGGTGCTCGAAAATTGTATTATTCCAATGGACAACTGAAAGAAGTTAAGCATTATGATTATGGTATATGCTCATATTCTCCAGCATCTGTTTATTACGATCAGCATGGAAACGTTCTTCATAAAATTGAAAACATCCCCTTGAATGGAAGTGTGGCAGATTCCCTAAACTCTTTCCTTCAAAGCCAACAAATTGAATTTCCGGGAACGGCTTTCACACTAAGGAAAAGCACAAAAAATGATCCGGCAACCTCAAAAGTGATTGTTGGGTATACCTATCTTTTACCGGAAGACGATCAAATAACGATTGTGACTGAATACAAGAATGGTTCAGTAAATCCTCAGAAAACCGATATTATCTTTAATAGGGAGATGCTAAAATCAATACATTATTGATACTGATTTTGGGTCTAGCAGCTTCCATAGTTCACGATATCGGTTGGAGAGCCTGTTGGACCATAGTTCTTAAACTGCTCATAATATCCTATTAACGGTGAGGTATCACTGGAATTCACACCTGACGTTGGTAATAAACCTTCTAATTTCATTGTATTTGCCATTACAGGAATATTAGGAAATGTTCCTGTACCATATGCTGGACCAGTACTAATACTCGTGCCACCGCTCTTCAACAAATCATTTAATTTATCAGAAACGTCAGTGTTAACACTCGATAATTTAGGGTCCAATAACCTTTTTTTAATACGACAAATCACAGATTCTAGAATTCCGAAACATCTTAAATGCGTTAATATTTCATTGTATGAACGTCCACCGGAAATTTTGCAATACAGACAAGTAACCCTTAAACAGGACTTTTACAAATTGAAAGTCTTTATAATAAATTTAAGAAAGAATGTTTTGAAGCCCGGTTTTCAAAAACTGCATTTGTTCGGGCATCTGCTCAATTGTTACTATATTAGAAAGATTAGGATAGAATGATTTAATTGCCATAATGTTAGTTGTTTATTAGTAGATTTTTGGCTTCTTCCTGAGATATTTCCAATTTCACAATCTTATTCATTTCAATAAAATCAATGAATTGAGATTGTTTTTGAATTAGATCGATATTATATGTTTCCATGTTGAAATAAAAATATCCTTTTTCGAAATGAAAGTCAGAAATGGTAATCTTATTTTTTTGTTCATCCTCAAATCGCTTGTATATTTTTATAAAAATAATCATTCTTTCACCATGTCTATTTTTAATTTCCAGACAAACCAACTTTGGTGGAACCGGATCATTGGAATAATTTAGGTAGGCTTTTGAGTTCCATTTTGAAAAAAAAGAATCGGAAATAGTATCAATCGTTTCGGGAATTTCATATTTGAAAATTTCATTCTATTTGAAAGTAAAATTTGAAACTTTTATTGAATGATTATTTACGAATTCATCAAGATTTTCCCTGATACCGAAATCGAGTACTATATTGGACCCACTTATATCAGGGTTTCTAATTAATGTGTTTATCTGATTTAATTTGACTTGTTCGTTAAAATTATTTAAGCAAAAGTCATAAAAAAAATATCCTTCTTTGAACACAATATTATGTATAGTCGAATATTCTGCCAACTCACCCAACTCATTTGGATCCCCGGTTCTAATGATAATATTCATTCTTTTCAATGTTGCTTTCTCTTCCAAACAAAGATTAATAAAACTCCCAAAAGGAATAAATTTATTCATCCATTTATGCAAAGAAACAGGAAGTATTTCAGGCGGGATTGGTATTTCAAGGTAATAAGGGATTGTCTTTTTCTCTCTCAATTCATTCCCGCCAGATCCCCCGGAATAATCATGTATATTGTAACGATTTAATTGAAGTTTGTATCCAGCTTCATTGCCTATACTGTCTTCTACATATTGAATGTACAAATTATAATTTTCCAGTATTTTTTCCGGAGTTAATAGTTTTCCATCATTTTCTTTGAACTGCAAATCAGAATTAGTCATAATCCAAATGCGATATGGCGTAAGATTGTGGCCAGGTTGTGCATATGAACTAAAAGGAAACACAAAACTGAAGAATAATATTATTTGTAATTTAGAAATCATTTATTGCATTTTTTATTAATTCCTTTATTTGATTTAACATTTCCATTCTATTAGTATTTAAATTCCAGTTCTTATTATTATAATTCTCAACGAGATTAAAATAATTGAAATTGAAGTCAATGTATAGCCACCCCAAATAAAACTGATTTAAATTAAACCCTTTGATTACAGATCTTATTAGCCAATTTAGCGTAAGTTGAATTCTGATCTTTTCTCAACGATTCCATCAGACCAACCTCTCGTTTTTAACCAATTGCTATCTATTTCGATTATTTTTCCATCATACACTTCATTATTATTCAATGGTTGTATTATTTCATTAATTTTAATACTCTCTATTTTTGCTCCAAACACTGGGGAACCATTATACCTCAATTCAATTGTGACTTCGTTTTTAAATTCATTAAAAGCATCGACAGCAAATACACTACATCCATATACTGTAATTCGGGGAACAAAGTAATCATCGTCATAAATGACTAAAGAATATGTTCCGGATTGTGGACCTTGCCAGGAACGCCAATTAAAATCTGGAATATCAATACAGATAAAATGTGCTAATTC
>CALCSX010000085.1 GCA_937894165.1 uncultured Saprospiraceae bacterium
AGTATCACTCTCTTCATTGACGCCAAAATTTGCGATATAGGAGGCATCTTTAAAGGCTATATATTTATCTAAATCAGCTTTTTTATTAATAACTCGAACTTGGACGTTAGCATTTATTCGCTCTAAAACAACAATGTAATTTTTCAGGAGGAGAAAGTTTTCAACTAGCACATTTGCTCTAGGTTCAATGATGGTTTGCCAATTCTGCGGGTCTTGATTTGGTTCGGTAGCTTTGCTCAAGGCAAAGTTGAGAGCGTTAAAGTTATGAAGTATAAAAAATTCATCTTCAAAGTGTTCGACATTATATTCCAGTTTCTTTCTACGGGGTAGAAAAGAAACGGGGAGGGCATTTGGATTGTTTGCATCTACAAGGAGCGTTTCTGAGGACAATGTCGCTTCGCTGGCAATAAAAATATACTTTTGAGATCTAGATTTGTCTATTTGGACTTCAAAAGTTTCATCTAACTCATGGAAAATTTCAACATCATCCAATTGACTGGTTCCAATAATATGTTTAAAAACTTTATAAGATCTTAGTGTTTCATCCTTAATTGTGTAAAACACTGTTAGACTATCGTTTGCCCAAATAACATATCCATCTGTATTTGAAATTTGGGTTTCAAGATATTGATCGTTTTCAAGGTTTTTAAATCTTATCGTATACAATCTTCTTCCTATCGTATCCTCGCCAAAGGCAAGTAGCTTATTATCGGGGCTTACGGAAAGATCTGCAACATCATAGTATTCCTTATTGACTGCTTCAGCATTTACATCCAAAATGTCCTCTTCCTCTGAATTCAAGTTTGGGTATCTTGAGTAAATAGGATATTCTTGGCCTTCAGTGAATCGTGTTTTGTACCAAAATCCATTTTTGAAATAAGGGACGGACATATCCGTTTGTTTTATTCTGCCTTTTATTTCTTGAAATAGATCTTCTTGAAAGGCTTCATTTTCTCCCATTATTTTTTTTACATACTCATTCTCTTCATTTAAATAATTGATGACTTCGTCATTTTCTTTTTCTTTCAACCAATAGTAAGGATCGATCCGGAGATCGTTGTGCATATTAAGTGTAGTATTTATAACTTTTGCAATGGGTGGTTTATTCATATATATTTTTATATTTAACCGAATCTGATTTCGGGGATAAAGGTTTGTTAATGATGATGGCATCGGTCTTAGCCATTTTTGGATTATTACCCACCTATTTCTAAGAAATCGATAGCTAATTGAAAGTGGATTTTTCGTTTTTAATAGTTACATATTAAGAATTAGATTACTCCTGAGTAGAAATGTGAATAAAAAACACATCTTCCGGCAAAACTATCGAATTCCGTCTAAAAGACAAGCTGTAAGGACCCATAAAATTTATTTTAGAAATTAAATAGGGCTTAAAGATTCATTTGTGGGTATTTTTCTAGTATTTTTGACTTTCATGGAAGGTTTAGGCGTATCCTATAAAAATATTATAAAAATTGCCCTTCCTATTATGTTAGGCAGTGCAGGGCAAAATGTTGTCACACTTAGTGATAGTATATTTCTATTTCATTATTCACAGATTTCATTTGCAGCTGTTGGTGTCGTGGGGGTATTTTATTTGATGCTAAATGCCATCGGCTATAGTGTATCGAAAGGAGGTCAAATAATTATAGCGCGAAGGACGGGGGAGGTGAACGATGCCGGTGTTAAAAAATCTACCCAAACTTTAATTTTCTTTCAGGCTCTTCTTGCTCTTGGAATTTTTATATTATTATATTTTACTTCGGACGCAATTTTTAAAGTATTTATATCAGACCACTTAATCAGAGAATTAAGTTCAGATTATATGAAATACAGGCTTCCGGGCATCTTTTTTTCCTATTTAGGCTTCGCAGCAATTGCCTTATATAGCGCATTGGGTAGAACCAAATTTATTTTAATAGATACCTTCATCTTATTGGTCATTAATTTGATTTTGAATTATTCCCTAATTTTTGGAAAATTTGGACTACCGGAGATGGGTATTGCCGGAGCTGCATTGGCTAGCACAATTTCTGAATGTGTGGCATTCTTTTGTTTTCTGATTTATATTTATTTCGATAAGAAAATTAGGAAGTATGATTTTTGGAAAAATCTGCAATTTGATAAAAAAATAGCGCGGGCAATGCTGAGGTTATCTTCCCCGATAACAGCACAGTCCGCTTTGAGTATAGGTTCCTGGTTTTTATTTTTTGCATTAATTGAAAAAATGGGTCCGGATGCACTAGCAATTTCAAATTTAGTGCGGGTCGTTTATTTGACACTATCAGTACCGTATTGGGGTTTTGCCTCTTCTGTAAATACTTATGTGAGTGCCTATATTGGTGTAGGCAAATTTCAAAAAGTGGTTGATTCGGTAAAGAAGACATCAATTTTGTGTCTCATATTTACCATTGTTATCTCACTTCCCGTGGTTTTATATCCTGTTGAAGTCCTCTATCCATTGTTGGGTAAGGAAGATAACCAGTTAATATTGGATTCTGCTCCGGTATTATGGGTGTTATTTGGTATATTATGTTTTATGTCTGTGGCAGGAATTCTTTATAATGCATTAGTCGGGACCGGAGGGACTTTTTATGGATTAAAAATTCAGTTTGTAGGATTGGTTTTATATATTGGTTTGGTAGCCCTTGCAATTTTCCCATTGAATGGGAGTTTGGAGCTGGTTTGGGGAGTAGAGATAGTATATTGGCTTATTTTGGGTATTCTAAGTTTTTATTACTTCAAATCTTATGATTGGAAAAATGTAACAGTGTAATAAGTCCACTTATTAACTTTTATAGATTAAATAAGATGTTCTATCTAAAAATGTTAATTAATAAGTTATAAATTTTATAAATTTGATCATCTGGATATTAAAAATTAAATAAATTATGGAGATTAAAATTCTATTATCATTTTTAGCATTCTCGCTTTTGGGAATGACCCTTTTTGGACAAAATCGGAAAATTTCTTTTGAAGAGTATGAATTACCAAATGGTTTGAAGGTAATACTTCATCAAGATAATTCAACTCCAATTGTAGCTGTGAGTGTAATGTACCACGTAGGAGCCAAGGATGAAAAACCAAATATGAAAGGTTTTGCTCATTTCTTTGAGCATTTGCTATTTGAAGGAACAGAAAATATTCCAAGAGGAGAATTCTTTAAGCATGTTGAGAATGCGGGCGGACAGATAAATGCGAATACTTCCTACGACAGAACATTTTATTACGAAGTTCTACCTTCGAATCAATTCGAGCTGGGTCTTTGGTTGGAGTCGGAAAGAATGTTGCATGCTAAGGTGGATAGTGTAGGTATTAATACGCAGAAAGGAGTGGTTTCAGAAGAGAAAAAACAGACGCAGGACAATCAGCCATATGGCAAATTACTCCCGTCTACTATGGAAAACATGTTTAGTGTTCACCCATATCAGTCTACAGTGATTGGAAATATGGATCATCTTGCGGCAGCTACAGAAGCTGACTACAAAGAGTTCTATAAGACATATTATGTTCCTAACAATGCTGTTTTGTCAATTGCAGGAGATTTTACCACTGCGGACGCTAAGAAATTAATAGCTAAATATTTTGGCGATATTCCAAGTGGTACAATTCCGATCACAAGAAACAGACCTGTAGAGCCATCAAAAACTGAAGCTGTTATTGATACCGTTTATGACAATATTCAATTACCTGCTGTTGTTTTGGCTTACCCTATTCCGGCTATGTCATCTAAAGATTTTTACGCTGTTTCTATGCTCACGCAGGTGTTATCCGGTGGAAAAAGTAGCAGAATGTATAAATCATTGGTTGATGAGAAACAAATTGCATTGCAAGCAGGTAGTTTTCCATTTAATTTGGAAGATCCTGGTGTTGCTTTGAATTTTGGTATTGTCAATTTAGGACAAGATCCGGAAAGCCTCCGAGCCGGGATGGAAGAAGAGATAATAAAGTTGCAGAATGAATTAATTACTGAGAAAGAATTTCAAAAATTGAAGAATCAGATTGAAAACAGATTTGTATCCGGAAATCGATCAATGATTGGAATAGCTGAATCACTAGCGAATTACAAGACGTTTTATGGAGATGCAAATTTGATAAATGAAGAAATTCAAAAGTACAATGCCGTTACTCGAGAAGATATAAAAGAAGCAGCCAATAAATATTTCAAGGCTACTAATAGAGTAATTATTTATTATTTACCACACAATAATCAGTAATCGAATATTTTTAATTTCGAAGGAAATACTTTTGAATTTAGAATTGATTAAAATATAACATTATGAACAAAATATTATTTGGTTTTTTATTAATGGGTCTATTATTTTCACAATGTAAGACTCAAAAAACTGTTGAAATGCCTGATACTGAAACAACAACTTCATTCAGAAGCACTGCCCCAAAGCCTGCGGAAGCAAAACCGGTAAATTTGGGAGCATATAGTGAGTTCAAACTTGAGAATGGACTTACAGTAATTGTAGTAGAGAATAATAAATTACCTACCAGATCTTATCAATTATTTGTTGATTTGCCACCATATATTGAGAATGATAAGGTGGGAACATCATCTTTAATGGGATCATTGCTTTCTGAAGGAACTACCAAGAGATCTAAGGCTCAAATGGACGAAGATATTGATTTCATAGGTGCGAGATTCAGCACTTCTGAAAATGGTATTTTTGCTTCATGTTTATCCAAACATAGTTCATCATTGCTCGAAATTATGAATGAGGTAATAACTGAGCCTGCATTTCCTGAGGAGTCTTTTACTAAATTGGTCAATCAGGAGAAATCAGGTTTGGCTAGCATCAAAACTGATCCAAATTCTTTGGCGAGAAGGGTTGGAAATGTTGTGAACTTTGGGAAGGAAAGCGCTTATGGCGAGGTTATGACAGAAAAAACGCTAGATAATATCACTGTGGAGGATACTAAAAACTTCTACAATAAATATTTCAAACCTAATATTTCTTACCTAATTATTGTAGGTGATATTACTGTCGATCAAGCAAAAGCTGAAGCCAAGCAATTTTTTGGTGAGTGGAAGAGTGGGGAGGTTGCCATGAATCCACAAGATGAACCAAAAGCAGTAAAAGCAGAAGGTCTAAATGTTGCTTTTGTAAATAGATCGGGAGCCCCTCAATCTTTGGCCTACGTAACTTATCCTGTGGAGTATAAAATTAACAATCCAGATTTTATCAAAGCAAGGATGATGAATTCTATGTTAGGTGGATACTTTGGCTCGAGATTAAATATGAAATTGAGAGAAGAAAAGGCCTATACTTATGGTGCCAGTTCATCTTTAGGCCAAGATAAATATGTTGGATCTTTTTTTGCAGGCGCGAATGTCGGAAATGCTGTGACGGATAGTGCTGTAGTGGATATTTTGGCTGCTATGCAAAAGCTAAGAGAGGAGCCGGTCAGTGACGATGAGCTTCAGGTGGCAAAAAATGTGGCCATTGGAAATTTTGCAATTTCTTTGGAAAATCCTCAGACTTTGGCCAATTTAGCTTTGAATATAAGTAGATATAAATTACCGAAGGATTTCTATAATAATTTCACCTCAAATATTGATAAAGTAACTAGTGAAGATATTTTAGAAATGGCCAGGAAATATCTTGATCCGGCTAATGCGACTATTCTCGTGGTGGGAAATCAAGATGAAGTTGCACCACGTATGAAAGCTTTTGCAACAAGTGGCAAGATTGATTTTTATGATGTCGATGGGAATAAGTTGGAGGTGGATGAAGCTGCTGCATCAATAGATTTCGATCCTTTAACAGTAATAGATTCCTATTTGGAAGCCATTGGAGGCGTGGAAAAAGTAAAAAGTATTAACAAATATCGTATGGGAGGGCAGGCTTCAATTATGGGACAAGAAATGGCTATCGAAACACAAGCGGTATATCCTGAAAAATATAGATCGGCAATGATGATGAGTGGTATGGTAATGCAGGA
>CALCSX010000086.1 GCA_937894165.1 uncultured Saprospiraceae bacterium
TTTTGATTCTTCTTCCACCACTTTGTTGCATTCCCCGCCAGTTTTTAAAACTGTCTGTAATAAAATAATAAGTTGGAATGGTAGTAATGGTTTTATCCCAATTCTGCACTTTTACAGTGTTCAGGTTGATGTCAATAACATCTCCGTCCGCATTAAATTTGGGCATTTCCACCCAGTCGCCCACACGCACCATATCATTGGATGACATCTGCACACTCGCCACTAAGCCCAAAATAGTATCCTTAAATACCAATAGTAAGATGGCTGTCATTGCACCAAATGCACTAAGAAAATAAATAGGTGACTTACCTAATATTACCGAAAGCACTAAAATGATCGTAACTACATAAAGTAGAATTCTAATGAGCTGAAAGTAGCTGGTTAATGGCTTATCTTTAAATGCAGGGTGCTGGGATAAGGTGTATTCGCCCACTTGTAATATAGAAAAAAACACCGCCATGCTAACGATTATTAGATAAGCGTCTGTTAATCTTATAACGAATGGAAGAATCTGTTCAAAGTCCGAAAAAATAGCAGGAGCCATTAATCGCACTATAACCGCAGGGGCGATGTGAGCTAGTTTGTTGAATGCTCTTGTATCAGCAAATAAATCGTCCCAAGTAAACGAGCTTTTTTTCAATACTTTATAGAGATAATATATGAAAACCCTTTTTGTAATTAAGAATGCAAGAGATGATAATATGATTAGGAGTATGATAAGAACAAGCAATCTGAAATAGACAACCCAATGCTCTGAAACTCCTAAATTTGATATTAATAATTCTGTGTGTTCTTCAAGAAAATTTATCCAATCCATAATATTGTTTGTTTGCAAATTTTGTCAAAATGTAAGGCTAAATTATAAGAAGTTATCAAGTATTCATCGGATGTCCGATGTGAACTCGGTTGCTCCTGCCATTACCGCCAACGGGAGTCTGTGCATCAACTCTTTATTTGATGCCCCTTTTTTGTTTTATGAACACCTCATCTACCATGTATCTTCAGGATATTAGAATTAATAGTTTGTAATCTGGTACTTTACCCGGTGTCCTGTGGCGAATAAATCAAAAATACATAAAATAAGCGCTTTTAGACGCTCAAATACAACTTTAAAGCCTAGTATGGACACACTCCTCCTAAGGTTGTAAGTGGTGAAGAGAATACTCACTTCTCCAAGTACCTTTGGTTTTCCTCTTACCATTGTATAGGTAAATCCCCATTGTCTTTTGATTGTGCCGAATTGATGCTCTATGATCTGTTGTCTTTGTCGGTAATAATCCGGATTTGCTTCTACTCGTCTGTTGTTCCGATCTACGCACGACTGGTATTCGTTTCGCTGAATGATGCGTCCATTCCTACTCGTTGTACAACTTTCACGTAAAGGGCAATTCTTGCATGCTTTTGTCTTGTATTGCTTGAATCGTACCGGAGCTTCTCCTTTCTTCTTCGAACTGCGTTCATAATACTTTCCATTGCTTCGCATTATCTCATTGGCCGGGCAACGATACGTATCGCTGCCGGCGTGATACTTAAACTCAGAAGAAGGAAAAACTTTGAGTTGTTCTTGGGTAGTACTGGATTTGGGGGAAACATACGTCGTGACACCTAACTTCTCGCATTCGTTTATTTGAACCCCGGTAAGGTATCCCTTATCTGCCAGTGCTTTTATTCTCGTTACTCCCATATTTTCCATTGCCAGCTTCGCCATATCGCTCAGCGAATGCGTGTCATTTACCGAACCTGTGTCGACAGCTACCAGTAGTTTATATTTTTCATCACTAACCGCTTGTATATTGTACCCTACATTAACAATGTTGCGGTGCAATATAACAGCCCTGGCATCCGGATCAACCGTTGATATCTGAGATTCTCCGGAATCAACTATCTGCTGGCCTATGTCCATGTACTTTTGACGTTTCTCTTGCTGGTGATCCACTTTACTTTGAAGCTCTGCTCTCTCATCTCCTTTATCCGCTCGTTCCATTTCAGAAAGGTACTCATTGATCTTACCGTCGATGTATTCCAAGTGTCGCTCTATTTTGGCCTCATTGTAATTATTCTTGAGGCTGTTCTGTGCTCGTATCTTAAATGAGTCAATGGCGACCTGTTTTCCTCCAATGAGTTTCCAGTCTTTCAATACAGACACGAAATACCGAAACACAGACCTAAAGGCTGTAGCGTTTTCCTTACGGAAGTTAGCTATAGTCTTATAGTGTGGTCTGCGACCGCGAAGCAACCACATTACTTCAATATTGACTATTGTTGAGTGTTCAAGTTTGCGACAGGATCTTATCCCGTATTGGTACCCGTACAAATACAATTTCATAAGATCCGCCGGGTCATAAGGAGGTCTGCCCTGGGAATTGAGGTTAGTATTTGTAAATCCAAATTCATCCAAATCCAGGCTATCTACAAATACATCAATAATTCTTACGAATGCTTCAGGACCAACCATTTGATTTAGGGAAGTTGCAAACATTTGATCTCTTCCTTGCCCATTAACGTAATCCATTCTAGCAGGAATTAATTCAAATATAAGATACAAATTACTACGGAATTTTAATAATTAATTTGGGAGGTTATTGCACAGTCTGACGGTCAAGTATAAGCGTAGTGCGGGATTTTGGAGCGATTCACTGTCCACTCACCGCAATGTTTATTAGAAGAAAAGAAACTGATTTTAAGTTGTTTAACCCGCATTACGCTTATACAATGTTGGCGGTAGTTTTTATTAGTCGAGTTTTAAAGTCATTAGTCGAGTTTTAAAGTCTTTCTAACAAGGTCTTTGTTTTCATCAGAAGAAGCTTCAAAAAGTCGTTGCTTAATATTATCTGAAAGCTGGTCAACGGTCATTTCACTTTTTAGATTTTGTCCACCTGGATAGGTATGCTTATCATACTCATGTAAGACTGTGCCATCATCATATAAAGTGTAATCATCATCTAGGACGCCCTTCATATTGTGTGATACTGCAATTATTCGTTTAGTCATAAGTCAAATTATTTTCTAATTATTTCAAAATGTTCCAATTCCTTCAAATAGAGCATGGTCTTTCCTTGTCTGGCCTGACCCCTTACTTTTATTGGCCATTCATTCTTGTGTGCTTCAATTGCTTCAAGGTACTCTTCACTATTAAGAATGATTTTAATTGTCTCAACAGAATTGGCGATTTCTGCATCAATAATCACTTCATTTTTCTTGGAGTGGAGTGGGGCTGGAGAAGCAAGTCGTTTGACATAACCAACCGCTTCAAGTGGAACTACATCCAAGAGTAATTTCTTAACTTCCCTCAAGTACTTATTGAAATACGGTATACGCTTTTGGACTCTCTCTGTCTCAACCCTTCTGAACCTATCCACGGAGGATAACTGAAACTCAATATTATTTACGGCAGGCTTGAAATAGAGGTCTTTTATTGAATGAAAAAGTTCGTAATTCAACAAATCAGAGACATCTTGAATGTAGTTCTCTGTTACTTCGAGTTTTTGGTTTGAATTGAATATTTCTTCTTCAATATATTCAATAACATCAAAAAGTTTGTTGTTTATTGTCTTGGTATTAATCTTATTGATCGTAGAGTAAATAACGTCATTGGGTATCTCAATCTTAGTGACATAACTACCTTTCTCAGTTTGTAATGATCTACATCTGTTAAGGTAACTTTCGACTTCAAATTTTGCGTCTCCGAAAATAGGCTTCTTGGTTGTAGCAAATGTTACTGCTTGAGATAGAACCTTTTTGAATACATCAAGCGATTCAATGTGTTTTTGCAATGAAATAGTGCCGTCTTTATTATCTGCATCAAAAATTCGATACTTTAAAATTGAATGCTCTCGTGAAAAGAGAATATTTAGATCATCTTGAT
>CALCSX010000087.1 GCA_937894165.1 uncultured Saprospiraceae bacterium
ATTACTAATAATAAACGAGGTCGTTGAGCGTGGTTCCTGAGCGAAGCCGAAGGGGAGTCGAAACGCCGGCTCGAGAATCCACCACTAAACAACAAAGGTACTAAACAGCAGAGTGCTAAACAGTGAAACGATAAACCGCTATAGGTTTATGGGGTTTATGGAGTTTATAGGGTTTATAAGATTGTTCTATTAAATAGCATAGCATTCAAAAAGCTCAAATATAAACAGTGAAACGATAAACACCAAAGGGATAAACACCAAAGGGATAAACGGCAAAGCCAAGATAAACAACAAAGTGCTAAACAGCAACGCGATAAACTATAAAATTTTTTCTAATCTACATAATACAATAAGATGAATCATCTGAAAATTCTAGAAAACGAAGCCATTCATGTCATGAGAGAAGTTGCCGCTCAGTTCGAAAGACCTGCGCTACTATTCTCAGGAGGTAAAGACTCCATTATAATGGTTCACCTAGCAAAAAAAGCTTTTTACCCGGGTAGGATTCCTTTCCCGCTCATCCATATTGACACAGGTCACAATTTCAAGGAAACTATAGAATTTAGAGATAAATTAGTGGAGGAAACCGGCGCACGACTTATTGTAGGAAGTGTAGACGAGAGCATCGCCAAAGGACGAGTCGTCGAAGAGACAGGTCCCGAAGCCAGCCGTAATGGCCTTCAAACCATTTGCCTGCTCGACACCATCAAAGAACATCAAATCGATGCCGCACTTGGTGGTGGTCGTAGAGACGAAGAGAAAGCACGTGCAAAAGAACGTTTCTTCTCTCACAGAGATATTTTCGGTCAATGGGATCCAAAAAATCAAAGACCCGAATTGTGGAACCTTTATAACGGAAGAAAAAATCCCGGAGAGCAATTTAGAATTTTCCCAATCAGTAATTGGACGGAAATGGACGTATGGCAATATATTGCTATGGAAAACATTGATATTCCGAATTTATATTTCTCTCATGAAAGGTCAGTTTTCAACAGACGAGGCGTTTGGCTATCAGAGTCAGACTTTATCACGAGATATCCGGAAGAAAAATTAGAAAAGAAAATCATCAGATTTAGAACGATAGGTGATGCTACCTGTACAGGTGCAGTATTATCTAAAGCTTCTTCTATCGATGAAATTATAGTAGAAGTCGCTACAGCAGTGGAGACAGAAAGAGGAACAAGACATGATGACAAGCGAAGTGAAACAGCAATGGAAGACAGAAAAAGACAAGGTTATTTTTAAGTCTATTCAGCACTTCTGGATTCATTTCAATCATTAACTCTTTTCAAAAAATTCAAATTTTAAGAATGAAAAATTCAAATATAAATACATTGGAAGCTCTTTTACGTTTCTCAACTGCGGGTTCTGTCGATGATGGAAAAAGCACCTTGATCGGAAGATTATTATACGACAGTAAAGCTATTTTTCAAGATCAATTAGATGCTGTGGAAGTGTCCAGCCGTAACAGTGGTGAAGAAGAGCTCAACCTAGCCCTTTTAATGGATGGCTTGAAAGCCGAAAGAGAACAGAAAATTACCATCGATGTAGCATACAGATATTTTGCCACCCCCAAGCGAAAATTTATTATCGCTGATACCCCGGGTCACATTCAATATACCCGAAATATGGTGACAGGTGCTTCCACTGCGGATCTGACCATCGTATTGATTGATGCCAGAAAAGGTGTCTTGACGCAATCCAAGCGCCACGCTTTCATTGCCTCCCTCCTTCAGATACCTCACCTGGTCGTAGCTGTCAACAAGATGGATTTAGTAGATTACAGCGAAGAGGTTTTCCAGAATATTGTGAAGGATTTCACGGAATTTGCTCAGAAATTAGACATTGATGACATCTCTTTTATCCCTATTTCAGCATTGAAAGGCGATAATATTGTCAATAAAAGCACCGAAATGCCTTGGTACAATGGAGCGACTTTAATGTACAAATTGGAGAATGTTCAGGTCGGTTCAAGACGAAACAGAGTCGATTTCCGACTACCGATACAATATGTAATCAGACCTAACCAAAACTTTAGAGGTTTTGCCGGGACAGTAGCCTCAGGTACATTGCGCGTGGGCGAAGAAATCATGGTCTTGCCCTCCCGCTTGAAGAGCAAGGTCAAATCGATAATTAGCTACAAGGAGGAATTGCAAGAAGCAGTCAGTGGATCGGCTGTAACGATAACTATCGAAGATGAGGTGGATATCAGCAGAGGGGATATGATTGTTAGGTCAAAGAATATTCCGCAGGTTTCGAGAGAATTTGAAGCCATCGTATGCTGGATGAATGAAAGTCCTATGCAGAAGGAAAACAATTACATTATCATGCATACTTCAAGGACAGTTCAGGCTATCCCGTTAAAATTGCATTACAAAATAGATGTAGATTCCCTCCATCGAAATGATGCTGAATCATTGGAATTAAATGAGATAGGCAGGGTAAGATTTGCAGTTTCCCAACCGCTATTCTTCGACCCCTACAAAATAAATAATGAGACCGGAAGCTTTATCATCATTGACCCTGCCAGCAATGTCACTGTAGGAGCCGGAATGATTCGAGGTATCGAAGCTGAAGATAATGGTAAAGGTGCTGAAACGGAAATGGAAAAATCCGCTAATGTCGTTTGGGAGCCATGGAATATAAGCAGACAGACCAGAGCATTACGTCAAGGGCATGTCCCAATGGTTCTTTGGTTTACCGGAATTTCAGGAGCCGGAAAAAGTACAATTGCCCGCGCTTTGGAGAAAAGATTGTGGGATATGGGCAAACAAACGATGTTACTTGATGGTGATCAGGTGCGTCACGGCTTGTGCAGGGATCTCGGCTTTAGTGACAAGGATAGAAGAGAAAATATTAGAAGAGTCGGCGAACTGGCTAAACTGTTTTATGAACACGGAAATATTGTCATCTGCACATTTGTGTCACCATTTATAATGGATAGAGAGAAAGTGAGAAGTCTTATTCCCGATGCAGATTTTATTGAGATACAAGTTTCCTGTGCAAGAGATACCGCTATTGACAGAGATCCTAAAGGATTGTATGCCAAGGCTAAAAAGGGTGAAATCACCGGTTTGACCGGTTTTGATGGCATTTACGAAGAAAATCCAAATGCAGAATTGATTATCAACACAGACAATAGACCGATCGAAGAATGTGTTAATGAGGTGATGGATTACATTGGAGAAAAGATTAAGAAGAAATAATGCCGACGAGTGCTACAATAGAAATTTTAAGGGAAAATATTCAGATTTTCAAGGATGAGGGCAGGAAAATTTACCTTTCCTCCTCCTTTCAGACCCAGAGTGTCCCTCTTTTGCATATTTTGAGTGTCACTTTTCCTGAAATTCCGGTACTTTTCATCGACACAGGCTTTTTATTTGCCGAAACGTATGAATTCAAGAACCAATTGGAACGTGATCTGGGCTTGAATGTCATTACGGTTAGATCCAGAAGAGATTATGCGCAACAAAGAACTGAGTCAGGATTATTTCTATACTCTGAAAGTGTAGACCACTGTTGCCAAGTCAATAAAGTAGAACCTGTAGCAGATTTGATGAATGAAGGTGATGTTTGGATAAGTGGCGTTAGAAGAGATCAAACGGCCCATCGCGCCCAGATGCAGACCATTGAATTCGATGCCAGAGGAGTGATTCGACTGCATCCCATGTTGAATTGGACAGGCAAAGATATCTATGCCTACATTAGGGAGCATAATCTCCCGAAACATCCACTCGAAGAAGCCGGATATGTCAGCATCGGCTGTGTTCCATGTACACATAAGTGGAGCGAGGGCAGCACGCGGGGTGGCAGGTGGCTGGGCAGGCAGAAGACGGAGTGTGGATTGCATGTGAAATAATGGTTAATTTAGCTAAAAAATATTACCACCTTAAGAATCAAAAACACTTTAAATAATAATAAACGAGGTCATTGAGCGAAGTCGAAATGCCGACTGTAGAATCATAAACGATTAAATAATAATAAACGAGGTCATTGAGCGAAAAGCCGACTGAAGAATTAAAAATCTCTGAACCCGCTCTATTCCTAGGCTTCGACTCCGCTCAGCCATCGGAATATCGCTCGTTGATCGATCGAAACTCCGTCTAGATAATAAAAGTAAATGAGGTCATTGAGCGTGGTCATTGAGCGAAAGCCGAAATGTGGTTCCTGAGCGAAGCCGAAGGGGAGTCGAAACGCCGGCTAGAAAAGAGAAGTTCTGAGTTCTGGGTTCTGGGTTCTGCGTTGGGGAAGTTCTTGGGATTGGAGATGAATTCTTGGGATTTCTTACTTCGGGAGAGAAGTTCTAAGTTCTAGGTTGAGGAAAGTTTATTGGGTTTATTTGATTTATTGGGTTTATATATTGTTCCAATAAACAATGAAATGATAAACAACAACGTGATAAACAGCTAGCGATAAACCTTGAGGGGTTCTGGGTTGGGGAAGTTCCTGGGATTGGTGTGAAATTCTTGAGATTTAGTCTTCGGGAAAAAAGTTAGAGAGGTCGTTGAGCGAAGTCGAAACGCCGGCTTAAGAAGTTCTCGGTTCTGAATTCTGAGTTGGGAGCGTTCTTGGCATTTGGTTTATATTTTGGGTACTCAAAGCCCCGAAGTGGGCGAAATATCAAAGCCCGGGGTGCAGCCCCGGGATAAAGCACTAAAAAAAGAGGTTTTGGCGGGATTTTTGCCCGAAGGAAGCAAAAATCATGACAAAACCGGCTTATTATTATGTGGCAGAAAAAAATCCAAGATTGCTGACTGTATTAAGCAAATATTCTCATTTTCTGCTGAACCTATTCAGCAATTTTCTCTCAACCGGAAAAATTCTGTTCTTAAATTATTAGATGATTAATTTTACTGATTTTATTAAAATTGTTGCTTAAACACTTCAATGTCTAAAGAAATGAATTCAACGAAAAAGCGAACTAAAGCAAAAAAGTCCAAGCCCGCACCTCCTAAAGTTTCCTATTATAAGAAACCGGAAGGTTTATCTTTGGATAAGTGGCAAACTGCATTGCGCAAGCAATATGCTGAAAAACAAGTCTTTGAGGTTGAAAACATTGAAGGTAGAGAAGTATTCTCTGATTACCTTGTCCATAATTCTGAATCTAAAAATTCATATAAAGTAGCTATCCGAGGAGCTGAGCCGGAATGGAATTTTTGCTCATGCATGGATTTTAAAACCAATATGCTCCGAACATGTAAGCATATCGAATTTGTCCTTTTACAAATTAATAAAACAGCTAGAACCAGAAAAATACTTAAAGCTGGTTATTACCCTCATTATACATCTATATATTTAGATTATGGAACTGAGAGAAAAGTAAAAATTCGAATAGGCTCTGAGAAAGAATCCGAATTCAAAAATCTAGCCAAGATTTACTTTGATGATGAAAACACCTTAAAATCAGACGCTTACACTTCAGTAGATGTACTTTTAAAAAAAGCGCATTCCTTGCATCCTGATTTTCGTTGCTATCCCGATGCTCTTGAATACATTATTGACCATCGAGAAGCAAGTAAACGAAACATTGTTGTAAGTAAAGCAATTAAAAAAGAAGACTTTTTCAAGGAAATCATTAAAGCAGATCTTTTCCCCTACCAAAAAGAAGGGGTTGAATTTGCCTTGCGAAAAGGCCGATCCCTCATTGCTGATGATATGGGCCTTGGAAAGACCATTCAAGCTATTGCGGCAGCAGAAGGAATGAAAAGCTTGTATGGAATTTCGAAAGTACTCATCATTTGTCCTACTTCCTTGAAATACCAATGGAAGTCAGAAATTCAAAAGTTTACAGATAGTAAAGTTACTGTAATCGAGGGCAATATGCATAATCGAGAAAGACAATATGAAGACGACAGTTTTTATAATATTTGCAGTTATAACGTCGTAGGTAGAGATATCAAAGCCATCAATAAGAATAATTTTGACCTAGTAATTCTGGATGAAGCTCAGCGAATCAAAAATTGGAAGACAAAAACAGCTGCCAATGTAAAAAGAGTAGAATCCAAATATTGCATAGTCCTAACAGGAACTCCACTGGAAAACAAAATAGAAGAACTTTATTCAGTAGTTCAAGTGGTAAACCCGCTTCTGCTTGGAGCTTTATTTCGTTTCGTTTCAGAGCATCAGATTACAGAGGAGGAAACCGGCAAAGTAATAGGCTACAAGGGACTTAATAAAATTACCGAAATCCTCAAAGATGTTTTGATACGCAGGCACAAAAGAGATGTATTAAAGCAACTCCCTGAAAGAATGGACAAGAATTTATTCGTACCTATGACAGCAATGCAAATTGCTTATTATGCAGACGCCTACGATGTCGTTTGTAGATTGGTAAATAAATGGAGGAAGTTTGGGTATTTAGACGAGCAAGATAGACAGAGGTTACTTATCAATCTTAACTTAATGCGAATGGCATGTAACAGTACATTTATCATTGATCAAAAAACTCGCCACGATACTAAGATAGATGAGCTGATGAATATTTTAGATGAGGTTTTTGAAAGTGGTGACGAAAAAGTGGTTATTTTCTCTCAATGGGAGCGAATGACAAGGATAGTGGGTCAAGAATTGGATCAGAGGAATATTCGATTTGAAAATCTACATGGAGGAATCGCAAGTAAAGATAGAGAGCAATTATTTGAAAACTTTAGAAACGATCCGGAAAGCAGAGTATTTCTCTCCACAGATGCCGGTGGAGTCGGGCTTAATTTGCAATCAGCTTCTTTACTCATCAATCTGGACCTACCATGGAATCCGGCTGTCTTGGAGCAGCGTATTGGTAGAATTCATCGAATGGGTCAGAAAAGGAAAGTGCAAATTATCAATTTGATCGCTCAAGGTACCATTGAACATGAAATGTTAGACAAGCTCAAGTTTAAATCCTCAGTTGCTGCCGGAATTTTAGATAATGGAGAGAGTTCAGTTTTCCTAGGAGAAACCAAGTTTACCGAATTGATGAAGCAGGTGGAGGATATGACAACGAATACTATCTCTCCTACAACGCCAAGCGATACAGATGTCGAACAAGAAGCGCCTGAGGCGGGTAGAAACGAAAAGCAACAAAAGGAAGAGGATGCTAAACCCACTGTTCAAAAGCAATTGGAACTTTTCGATGATGATAATGGAGCTTATGAAGAGAGTTCAGAAGAGACCAGTCCTGAAAAAGAAAAAAGTGAAACACATGACCTTCTAGAAAGCGGGGGTAATTTCTTTGGAAAACTCTTACATACCCTTTCTGATAAGAATAAGACTGAAGAATTATTAAACACCTTGGTCAAAAAAGATGAAAAAACCGGAAATACTTATCTTCAAATACCTGTAGAGAACCAAAAAGTTGTCGAAAACGGACTGAAAATGCTGGGGCAGTTGCTGGGAGGGTTTAAATAAGGGTATTATTAAGAGCCTTATGTTCTGGGTTAAGAAAATTCTTGGTTTTGGTGTGAAATTCATGGGTTTTGGATCTTCGGGAGAGCAGTTCTGGGTTCTGGGTTGGGGAAAGTTCTTGGCTTTAGAGTTGGAAATCTTGCGAATCGGAGCTGGAGATGGAAGTTCTGAGTTCTCGGTTCTACGTTTGGAGCGTTCTTGGCATATGGTTTATATTTTGGGTGCTCGAAGCCCCGAAGTGGGCGAAATATCAAAGCGCGGGGTGCAGCCCCGGGAAAATATGCATCAGAATCGGGTTTTGGCGAGATTTTTGCCCGAAGGAAGCAAAAATCATGACAAAACCGGGTGCTAGCTTGACATGCTCGACTATGTTTCATTTTTTACCACAAAGACACGAAGGATTTTCGCTCGACT
Source organism: uncultured Saprospiraceae bacterium (assembly GCA_937894165.1). Lineage (GTDB taxonomy): Bacteria > Bacteroidota > Bacteroidia > Chitinophagales > Saprospiraceae > CALCSX01. The sequence goes on from CALCSX010000087.1 coordinate 7,798, forward strand.
ATGTTGAACACAAAGGGCACAAAGAGTTTTCACTTGTATATGCTATTGAACTAGAGCATTTAATTGAGCTTGACAAAACAGTAATGCAAAAATTGCCGAAGAAGTCTAGCTAAAACAACGCAGCCCTACTCCGTGACCTTTGTGAAGGCAGTAGCTTGAAAAGAAAAAGTAAACATTGATGCCGAAGCCCTTAACTTGAAAAAACCACCACAGCCCGGCACTTTGTGTCTTTGTGGTAAAAAAACAAATGCCGCAGGCATCTCGAAACATTTGAAAGCAACTTACCCATTCACCCAATCCAAAATCTCATCGTCCAAAGGGCTGAAATTCGACGGCA
>CALCSX010000088.1 GCA_937894165.1 uncultured Saprospiraceae bacterium
GAGTAATTTTATCCATGAGAATGTATATATTCAGGAATTTCTTTTTACTATTTATGCTTTCACCCTTAATTTCTCTTGCTAAAGAAATTAATGTGGATTCATCATATTTACATTATCATCAACTTATAAATAAAGCGGAGCGGTACTATTTCCTTCAAAATAAAGTTGACAGTTCATTATATTATTATGATAGGGTATTTAAAGAGTATAACTATATATTTTTAAGAGATATATTGAATGCTGCTCAAATAAGTATATATGAAGGTAAGGCACTACAAGGGAAAGATTATTTATTGATGGGGTTTAAATTTGGACTTCAGTTGAAGCATCTTAAAAATTTCACATTACTTTCTCCACTCTCCAATTACCTACATAATGATATGCACTTCATGAGGCTAGCTGAGGTGAATCGAAATATATATCTAGAGAATATTAATTCTGAGTATTTATTGAAGATTTATGATTTAGGGATACTTGATCAATTAAAGAAAAGTAAATCTGATCAAGAGTATTCAAGCTTCAAAAAGAATTCTATTGCACTTTTTAAAACTTATATTTCTGAATTTGGCTTTCCTAGCTCAAAGAATTTAGGAATTGAATCGGACACAATTTTCAAAGAACTTGGAAGTCATAATTTTGACCTTGGGAGAAGAATAGCGAAGTATTCCAATAATTTATCTTATTACAAAATTGATAATAATGCTCTGTCCTTTACTAAATCTTTGATTATTTTAGTTCATAATCAGTGTTCATTTTTAGAATTAGAAAAATTATTATTTAGTGCCATGATTAGAGGAGAAATTCACCCCCGTGAGATTGGTTTGTTATATGATAATATATTTAGAGGGGTAAATTCCAGATACTATAGTTGTGAAACCCCTGATGTTCGAGAGGGATTATTTTACTTAAATATTTTTCTAAAATACGAGAAATTTTCCCTGGATACTAAAAATGTCAATACAATCAGATCAAAATGGAGTATTGTAGAGATAGAGGTCGATCACGCTAAAAGAGAATTTGAGACAAAATATGGATTTAAATTGTCATATGGATTCTGGAACTGTATGTAAGTTTTATTTTAATAATTTGTAACTATTGGCATGATAGTATTATTTTTAAAGCAGTATTATTATTTGATTCCATTAATAATATATGAAGTATGATTTTTTATCAATTAGTAATTATAGTAATACTACTAAGTATTATTAATGCTTGTCAAAACAAAGGTGATTGTAATGTTCGTGAACTATCAAATCAAGAATTATATGATAGAGCATTATCTGGAAATTTTATTCCTGACAACACACCATATTTTCTTCCAAATGGCAAACAAATCACAAGAGATTCTTTAGGAAATTTTGATCGCAATGATTTTGCTCTATCTCAATTTGTTGATTGTAATGATTCTATCATTAGGTTAGTTATTAGAGCTATTACAGAAGACGATATAGATTTACGGACTAAAATAGATTCGCTTTATCAATCGAATATGGAATTGGCTCGAAAAAGAATTTTACATGTGGAGAAAGACACTATTTTGCAAAATCAGATGATTAGAATGGCAATATTTAACTCACCTTTAAATCCATATGAAGTAGACTGTAGTAAAATTGAAAAACTTATAGATAGCGCATTTATCAAAGATCAAGTTAATAGATCCAATATAAATTTATTGATCGATAGAGAAAATACAGAACTTATTGAGAGCATAAAATTACACTGTGGATTTGATAAAATAGTTGATTTAGGCCAGGATGCTGTGTATAAAACCTTCATGATAATACAACATGGGCCATCTAAAATTAGGAGAAAGTATTTAGAAATATTTATTGAATTAAGTCGTCAAGGTCATTTAGATTCTAGCGAATTAGCTATGATGATTGATCGTACTTTAATTGAGAGCGGAGAAAAACAACTATATGGAACGCAATTCAAAAAAGATATACAATCAGGTGAAATAGAATTTTTACCTATTGAAGATCCTAAGAATGTCGATAAAAGGAGAGCAGATATGAATTTAGGTAAACTAGAGGAATATTTACAATCCATCAAAAATTTGTAACATGTATTTAAATCCTGTGCTATTGCCTTCAAATAAAATAATCTTATGGATACAAAGATCATTTTTTATCCTCTTTTTGATTTGTTCTCTTTCAGACGTATCTCTTGCTCAAAACAATTTTACTTTATCCGCCAGAGTAGATACGTTCGATGTTGAAAATAGGGAGGTATTGAATCTTTGGATGAATTATCTCTATTCCAAACCCGACTCAATCTATATTAATCCCTATTGGAATGACTTGGAAAGAGTAGCTATGCTGGAGGCAGGAATGACTGCATTTGATTTCGGAGCGATATTTATGTTTAGAGGTGGCTATGATTCCGGTCGATTTTTAAGAGAATTTCATCCTACAATTCTTTCTATTGATAAATTAAATATACAAGGCGAAGAAGTTTATAATATTAAAACACTTTTTTACAGTGATCGAATGGCGAAAGATCTGCGATATGCTGATATGAACCCACCATATATTACCAGTTATTTTTGTAGAAAAGTTAATGATCAATTCAAATTAACCAATGCTTTTCCTTTAATAATTTCAGAATGGCAACAATATAATTTTGGTTTTATTAAATATTTCGTGCACCCTTCTTTAAAATTTGATCTTGACGAAGCTGAAATTGCCATAGATTACTGCGATGCGATAGTAAATAGATTTGACTTGCCAATGCCTGACAGTATCTCATATGTAGTTGCTCCGAATGTAAATGTGATGGGGCAGTTATATAATTTTGATTATTGGATGTCCTATTCCACAGGTATAACACACACACCTTTAAATACAATTGTATTAAGCAACCCCAATTTTAGTCATTATCATGAATTGATACATATTATATTTCAGGATGATTCTTGGGGAAATAAAGGGAGACCATTTATAATAAATGAAGGATTAGCTACTTATTTAGCCGGCTCAAATGGTGAAAACAATTTTCTTGAAGAACTCATCAGTTTTAGTAAAGAAATTCAAAATATTAGCGATTTGACGCTTTCTGATATCATTAGTAGAAAGTATTCTCACTCTCATGACAATATACCGATTTATGTAACAGGGGGCTTTATCTTTAAATTAGTCGATGAGAAATATGGCAAATCCGGTGTATTGCAATTATTTAATTGTGGCCGACAAGATGCTGAGTTTCATGCTATCATAGAAGAATTATTTGAAATGCCATTTGAGGAGTTTGACTCTTGGATTATTGATCAATTGAAGGCATTTTAGCCTTTGCTAAGTACTTCCAACAATTAATATGATTGCACCTAAAATTATACAAAAAAGCCTAACGAACGTTCGTTAGGCTTTTCTAATATCTCTAAAAATTATACTTTTAATAAGTAAGCATCAACTTATTTACAAATGACCTCATACCATCAGTATTGACAACATATACCATATACATCCCCGGTGCCAAACCCGCCAGATTAATCTGCTTCGTTCTTTCCGTCTGACTCCATGTTTCACTATAGACAATACTGCCATTCAAGTGAACGATCTGAATGTCTCCATCAATTTGATCACCGAGTGATTCAAGGGTGAAACTGCCATTGGTCGGGTTAGGATATATTTGGTAATCTTGCGAGTTTAATGACTCTACTGTGGAAACAGTAGGTCGGTCCGACATTATAAATCTATCCACGGCAGCCTCTACTATATGTCCGGGATCTCTATCAATCGTATAAAAAATTATTTCTATAGGCTTGCCGACGTAGTCGATAAAATCTCCAAGCGGAGCCGCCTCAAAGGTTTTCCATTCGCTTTCGGATTCCTGTGTAAGGAATAATTCCCGGTAGTCCTCACCATTGTACAAGATTACTTTGAACTCATCATTGGGATTTCCTGCGCCACCACTATTGTAAAACCAATAGTCAAACTGGATATATGGGTTTTCGTAATCATCTAAGAACATGGTCGGACTTTTGATCTCTGTATAGCCATCATCGACATCAAAATTCCCAACTTCATTGCCGGCATTTGGACCGGTGACATAGCAGTATGGTCCTGTACTGAGTGGTGAACTTGAACCGGGATTTGACATTTCACCGTTTAGAAAAGTAGCTTCCGGTATCGCTCGCTCAAATTTGCCTACTGCGGCAGTAAACTTTTCAGTCCAGCCTAGATCCAATTCAAAATCATCCTCATAGCCGGTTCGCATCACAATGAAGGTATCAAGCCCTTCAGGAAAGCTCAGCTCATCTAAAAATATATTCTCATAACCCCATAAACCTGCGAAAACATCAAATTCACCTTCAAAAATCAAGGTAGTGACATTTCCATTGGTATCAGTAGTATCTTGGAAGGTGTATTTCTCATTTGTGTATAACACCTGGACGTTCGCCAGCGGATCGTTGTTTTCATCTACGAAATTCAGTTCCACCACAGTAGGAACTCCTTCCGGAAATAATTCCACATCTAAATTGCTTATATCTCCACTTACCAAATCCACCGTTATAGTTTGAGGCAAATAATTCGGGTGTGAAAAAGTAACCTCAAAGGTGCCATCTATTCTCAAGCCGGTTTTATACTCACCGGCAAAATTTGAATTAGTCAGATTTAAAATATCCGAATCAATTTCTACAGTAACATTATTTATACCCAGCCCGGTATTGGCATCCGTGACTCTTCCTTCCAAGTAGGATGCTCTAACATATTCCGGTTCCAGGACAAATAAACCCGATTGTATATCGGAAATAAGTATACGGCCGGAGGGAAGAAAAGGATAAGCTCCCCATGCTCCGTTGAAACCTCCAACGGGTCCATCCCAAGTGTTATAAGCCCCGACCTGAATTAAATTCGAGGGATTATGAGCATCTACTATGACACATCCTGAAGTATACCAAGATATTACTAAGTATCCATTGTAAAAATGAACATTATGAGGAATACTGCCCATTCCTTCAACATCTAAAGGTGAAAATGAGTCAACTCTCCTTATTTCCGGGAGTTCTGAAATATCATAGGCATCGATCATGCCATTAGGTTTCTCGTCTGTGGAATACAAATATCTTCCATCATCTGAAAGCCAAAGATTGTGTGTAAAACTCAAAGAAGTTTCTGCTGAACCCAGCAATAGGGGATTTGACTTATCTGATACATCGAATATGGCCAATTGACCTGCCAATATTTGTGAACTATAGACAGTATCACCCCGAACATAGACATCATGTGAATACTCAATATCTGTTGGACCAAGAAAAACCGGGTTTCTCGGATCTTCATTCAAATCGAACATCAACACTGCTCCATTGGCATGAATATTACAACCGGACAGATACATGATGCCATTTTCATCGATGTAAAGATTATGACAAGTATTTAATGGACTTGGATTCCCGGCTATTGTGATATTTTCATTCCAATACTCCCAGGTTATTTTCAATGGAGCTTCTGACATGTCAATAATCAGCAAACCTTGATTACCTTGGTCAGCTGTGACATAAAGGAAATTTCCCAAACTTTTTATATCTCTCCAAGTAGATCGAGCCCCCGGAATTCTCGCCAACTCCACAGGGTTCGCAGGATCTTCTAAGCTGAGGACAACTGTGGAATTGTTAAGACCCATAACAGCATATTCTCTTCCAACATCGTCCACATAGCCCCAAATATCGCTTGCGAGATCGTCATAGTTCACATTTGAAACAAAATCAACATTATAATTCTCCTGAGCGTAGGCAAAACAAGAGGAAAATATAAATGAAATTAGAATTAGTAGTTTTTGAAACATTATTTTTATTTAAAGAATTAATTATTGATATAACACAAAAATACATAAAATTATTTTCTATTGACAGTCATCGTTGTCAATCTGCTTACACATACGAGTCTATTGGTCTCGTCAGTGATCTCTATACTCCACACCTGCACTTTTTTTCCAATTTTAATCGGCGAAACTTTACCAAAAACAAGACCTTTTATTACCGGTCGTAGATGATTGGCATTGATCTCAACACCTACCACAGATTGCTTCATGGGATCATCCAGTATAGAAACACCGGCTACACTACCCAAAGTTTCAGCCAGAGCAATAGAAGCGCCTCCATGTAGCAATCCCGCAGGCTGTTTGGTCCGATGATCTACAGGCATGCTCGCGATCATAAAGTCCTCACCAATTTCTATGAATTCCATCCCCAAATGCTCACCCATCGTATTTCTACCCATTTCGTTTAAAATCTCTAAGGTGACGAAGTCTTTCCAAATTCTAGTAACCATCTGTAGTTTTCTTATATTTGCATAAAGTTAAGTATTATAAAATTTATTTCATGAAAATTTTACATAATCCGCGCTGTACCAAAAGTCGGGAAACACTTAAACTGTTGAATGATAAAGGTGTAAATCCTGAAATAGTTCTGTATTTGGAAAATATTCCGAGTCCGGATGATTTAAAACGAATTTTATCACTGTTGAAGATCAGCGCAATTGATATAGTGAGAAAAAATGAATCTTTGTATAAAGAGAATTATAGAAATAAAGAATTTACTGAAGGTGAGTGGATTCAAATTCTGTCCGAAAATCCTAAATTGATTGAACGACCAATTGTAATTTCAGGAAATAAAGCGGTCATTGGTCGACCTCCGGAGAATGTCCTAGATTTATTGTAGAGATTTTGCTATAATTTCTAAGGCTTTTTGCAAATCCGGTTTAGAAATTTTGTTCCAGCTACCTTGATTGTTAAACCAGGTGAATTGTCTTTTGGCGTATCTTCGACTGTTTCTTTTGATAAATTCTATCGTATTAATGTAGTTTTCTACACCATCGAAATATTGTAACCATTCCTTGTAACCAACCGTGTTAAAAGCTTCTGCGTCTTTGTATTGTAGTAAATGTTTCACTTCATTTTCCAAGCCTTGTTCGAGCATTTTTTCAACTCTTTGATTTATTCTGGAATAAAGCATTTCTCGGTCAGGGGTGATCGCAATTTTAATTGCTTTAAAGTCTCTCTTCTTTGGGCTAGAATTTAGAAAGGAGG
>CALCSX010000089.1 GCA_937894165.1 uncultured Saprospiraceae bacterium
AAACTTGCACCGGCAGAGTATATGGGGCACATTTACAAACTTGCGCCAGCAATGATTTAAAAATACTCGTGGTTCGAGAAAGATTTGGATTAGAAATATTTAAGGCGGCAATTATTCTCGTGGTTCGAGAAAATTGCAATTTCAAATTTAAAGGCTATCATTCGATTACATTGGGCACATTTACAAACTTGCGCCAGCAGTGAAGTAGTTAGTGGGATATGCGGGCATGTTTTTTTTTGTAAAAATAGGAAATTTGGAGGAGGTTTAAAAATTCTCGTGGTTCGAGAAAATGGAAAGTCTGCTGCAGATTCCGTTGAGTAATGCAAATCGAAAAGTTACATTACGTTTTCAGTATAAGCTGCGCGCGAGGAGTGCCCCTCTTCAGGGGGTTAGGGGGCTAGGAGAGCCATAATAATAAAAATTACGATTTACTATTTGGTTTGAGGGACATTTATAAATTTACACTGGCAGTTATTCTCGTGGTTCGAGAAGGTTGGATTTCAAATTTAAAGGCTAAGTTTAGATTACTTTGGGCACATTTACAAACTTGCACCGGCAGAGTATATGGGGCACATTTACAAACTTGCGCCAGCAATGACCGGCAGAGTTAGAAGTGTTTTAAAAATTCTCGTGGTTCGAGAAAATGAAAAGCCTCCCGCAGATTTTCGCTGATTAGCCCCAAATATAAGAAATGAATACCCGTTTATGACTTCTCTATCCACTCCTTCAAAATAATCTCAATTGCAGCCCTATTATCCTCCAAATCCTCCCGCTTCGAAAAGGTCAAAATCGCTCTATCATCAGACTTCCATTCCAATAAACTCACGTCATCACGGATATCCTTGGCAGTAGATTTGGTTCTAACTTTGGCTCCCTCATGAAATACCAATATAAATCTATCTTTTTTCGGGGGAAAATTAAAGGTGATGCGGTCCTCTCCATTGTAAACATAGCTTGGCGCATTCCATTTTATTATTTCTTTGATTTCCGGATCAGTAGCTAGTATCATTTCCCGAAGATCATCGATCTCCTTCCGCTGTGGGTGTTGCAATTCATCCAGAAACTTATCTATTTCAAAATTTTTCATCTCGTATAATTTTTACTCTCTCTAGTAAAAGGGAATTAATCAGGCAATAGTTCGCAGTAATACCCTTTTCCTTCTAAGCAGTTTTTGATTTCTTCAATAGATACGCTCGGGGATTGTATTCGAAGTATTTTGTCTTTATCATCCAAATCAAAATTCACCTTGGCTCCGGGAAAGGATGCCTCGATTTCCTCCAGAATCATCTTCGCCTCCTTCTTGCTATCCACATTTGTCTTAAATACTTCTACTTGCAAAATAACTACCTATTTTTCTCTCAAATCATAATTAAACATCCATTGCACACCAAATTTGTCCTTGCAGCTGCCATAGTAGGCTCCCCAAAACATCACCTGTAATTCCTGCTCAACTTTGCCACCCGCTGAAAGCTCTACAAACAATCGCTCCGTCTCTTCCTTGCTGTCCGGATCCAGCATGATATACATATTATTCCCCATTGTCAACTGAAATCCCATTGAGTCCGGGGCGTCAGTACCCATTATTAGAAAACCATCCATGATCGACAGTCCTATATTCATAATCAAATTCTTGTCTGCATCGCTCAATGGAGGCATATCTTCAGATGGTGGAATATCCCCGTATCGGGCTATTTCTCCTATAAATTCTCCACCAAATACCTCTCTGTAATAATTGAAAGCCTCTTCGGTTTGATTCTTAAAATTAAGATAAACACTTACATTTCCCATTTCTTATTATTTTGTTGATTTACTTTTAAACTCTAATCCCTTCTTTGCCAATTCTGCTCGCAGCGTAGGCAAAGTCGCAGGGCCGAAGCCGTGCAAATTCAAAAGATCTTTCTCCGTATATTTACTTAAAGTCTCCAAATCTGAAATTCCTTCTGCTTCCAAAGCCCTCCGCGCAGGCCCGACCAAAAGTGCTAAAAAACCGCTACTTGGCTTTATCTTTTTATCACAAATGGGACAAACAGGACAGTCACTTGATTTAAAAAATTGGTGACCGTGTTCGCAAGTTTTGAGTGGCGACATAGTTTAACTTTTTTGAAGTATAAAAACGTTGCCGGCAGGATCGGTAATCCAATGACTATCCTTCGGAATTCTTTCCAGTTCGTCACAAGTTTGAATTCCGTGCGTGGCGAGATGCTCGGTCGCACGCTCAACGTCGTTCGTATTCATTTCAAGCCATGTCTCAGAGTGACTGTTGAAAGGGCAGCAATCCAACCAAAGGATATTTGTCCCAAAGGTTACCTTGCAGGTTCTCGTGATCGTAGGATTGTCGATAGTTTTCTCTTCAACCTGCATTCCCAATACATCTCGGTAAAATGCTACCGTCTCATCATATTTTCTTTGGGGAATTTTTAGTGCGATGTTGATTCCTCCTTTAAATTTTAAGTCCATAAGTCTTTTTTATTTTTAATATTTTACAAAAATCGAAATGCTTTCAGTTTATCACTCGCTGTTTTCCACTGTTCGTTTATGTTTTTTCGAGCCGGCGTTTCGACTCATTTCGGCTTCGCTCAATGACCACGCTCAACGACCTCGTTTATTTATCGTTTCACTGTTTAACACTTCGTTGTTTATTGAAACTAGATTAGAAATCTACTTTTCCTCTCAAATCTTATTACTTATCTCCGTCAGCCCGCAGATAATGGCTAGAGGCTCGCAGCTCACAAAGTTTATCGTTTCACTGTCTAGCACTTCCTTGTTTAGCACTCTGTTGTTTATTTCTGTATTCTCAAGCCGGCGTTTAGACTATGCACAACGTCCAAATTTACTCTTAAGGCTCGACAGCTCCCTAACCCCCTAAAGTGGGCACTCCCACCCGCAAATTCCTCAAAAGAAAATCTTTTTTGACCATAAAGAGAACTATATACCTTGACTTTTACTCCGAGTTTCAAGAACGTACACTCTTGGTGCTCTTTGTGCCTTCTTGGTGCGCTTTGTGGTTAAAATGAAACTTAGTCGAGCGAAATCTATCCATAATACTAAGAATCAAACTCCAAAAACCAACATCTCCGAACCCTGAACTTGGAACTTCCTTATTTCAATCCGGCATTTCGACTTCGCTCAATGACCTCATTTCGACTACCCTTCGGCTTCGCCCAGGAACCACATTTCGGCTTTCGCTCAATGACCGCGCTCAAAGAACTCGTTTACTATTGTATATCCGGCATTTCGACTCCGCTCAATGACCTCATTTATCTTTCTGCGTTCCGACAGCCCAAAAATTACCATGTTGATCCTTAAAAGTTCCACGCACATCCGGGTCGTCTCCTTCCTTCGCTATCGGCTCTTCAACTCCCTCACAGCCCAATTCCATCGCCTTTTTATACACTTTATACGAATCCTCCACATAAACATGCATCCAAAATGAAGTGGGGCTATACTGCTCAGTCGAATCGGCCACCATCACAATCGTATCATCAATTCTAACTTCAGCATGCATGATACTCCCATCCTCTTTGTCATATTTTCGGGTGACCTCAGCATCGAAAAGCTTTTCCAGAAAACTGATAAAATCCTTCGCTCCATTGACGATAAAATAGGGAGAAACAGAATTGTAATTTGCCGGTTTAAATGATTTGCTCATAGTTCATTATTTTTTTGTTTTCATATGATTTTCTTCTTCAACACGATATTTAACAATTTCACTTATTAAATCGTAAGGAATTTCTTCGTTCAGCGGCAGTCGCAACGAACCTTTAGCAAATTTGTATTTCTGAATTCGATCTTCAAATTCTTCAATGCCACTCGGAGTCGGGTAGATGCCGATATGGTTATTAAAGGCTCCAAAATGTATCAGATTTCGCTTCATTTTGTAAGTCGGCATGCCATAACTGATATGTTCTGTAGCCTTGGGGGCACCTTCACGCACAATTTTCCGAATATTATTCAGAATTTCCTGAATTTCAGGTGGAAAACTGTGGATATACTCTTCAATGGTTTGCATTAGGAAGAATTTTAATTGCTCCTTACAAAGTTAAGCTAATTGAAGCCGGAACAATGGTACAATTCCGACAAACTACGGGTTTTTTGCGACAGATTAGTTTTTATATAAACTTTGGTCAATGTTTGAGAATCATATTTTGGATAAAAGTCTAGTCATTTTCGGGATTGTTTTGCATATGTTACAAGCCCCGAATGGGGCAAATTTAGGTAGTAAATAGTGGTATTTTAACGACCTTTGCGCTCTCCTTTTGAGTAGAAATAAGGAGTATTGGCGCAGCCAATAGGTTCTTTATAGATTCTTGAGCGACTTTGGGATGCCTACGGCACCTATTTTTTGGACGCAAAGATCGCAATGAACCGCAAAGCCCACAAAGAATTGGTCATTGATTGGCACAGCCAATAGATCTCTTTTTTAAAAAATTGCGATGAATTTGCTTGACATAAATTGAACTCTTCTGAGGTTGTGATAACAGCGTTAAGGGGTACAATTTTTCACCAACTCATTTTAAATCGAGAAGGTAATATTTCAAAAATAATCATTCTTATTTCCTACGGACAGTTTCTGACAATGGTAAATTCTGCCCCCCGGAGTGGGTCGAATACAGCTGTTTAGCGAATTTATACCATTACATTAACTTAGTATGAAGCTTTAAAATAGTATTGTAATTTCTGGTAGTTATATTTTTACCGTACAATTTTTCCAATTTTTCCATTCCTTTCACCGTTTTGGATATACTCAAATCCAAAACACTTATGATGACTCTCCCTCGAGTCTCGAGAATTTTGAAGCCATCTTCAGAGCCTTTTTCAGAAGACGATTTGACCACTTTCGGATTTTCTCGCAGAAATGTGAGGTAAAGTCTTATATTTTCATTTATTTCCACACCTTCGAAAGGGTTGTCACTCACCAAATCTGATATTTCATCAGCATTTACACATATCACCGGAATAACGAAGCCAAAATGATTCTCCAATTGACTTTGAAGAGCAGATTCCACCTTTTTAAGCTCAGAATCATCACTTTCAAATACAATATTTCCTGAATTCAGGAGAGTAGTGACATTTTTAGACCCCCATTCTAACATTTTGGCTTTAAGCTCGACCATAGGGACTTTATGGTGAACTCCGACGTTGATTCCACGGAGTAGGGCGATATATTTAGCCATTTTTAATGGTAAATATAAGGTATAAATTTGATTGGTGATGGATTTTTGGGGCGTTCCGCCCTCTGGAGCCAGCAAAAAAAGCGTCCCTACAAGAAAAAGTAACTTTTTCATCTCTTCTTCCCTTTATCCCCGCCGAATAAATGATAGGATAAAGTCAAATCAAGTCTGTTTTGTCCATCAGGAGAATAAATCCCATATAAATTTGTTAGTATTCTATTATATGAAATATTAATATAAAGATTATTTATTGTAGAAATTGACAATCTACTATTGATTGCAAAAATGTTACCAGATCCACTTAACATTCTTACATTTTCAGGCAATTTATATACTGAGATTAATTCACCAAACTTCCTTGTAATACTTGGATCTAATCCCAAGGATAATTTTCCCAAATTTAGCATAAATGTGAAATCAAAATTTATATCAGAATGTATATATTTATGGTAAAGGAATCCCGGACAAAAGCATAGGTCTGACCATTTCATGTTTTCGCGATTTGCATAAGAAATTCTAGTATTGAAATACCACTTCTCATGAATTGGTAACTGTGCAGATAACCCAAATAAACCATCAATTCGATTAGATTCATTTACTGTGTTCGAACCATGCAGTGTAAACGGTAAATAACTTATACCTATTTCAGGAAGAATAGAAATTTGAGCCATTCCGCCCTCAGGAACCAGCCAAAAAAGAGTCACCATAAGGAAAAGTAGCCTCTTCATCTCTTCATCTCTTTTTCTCTTTCTTCCCTCCTAGCAAACGGTAAGAAACTGTTACATCTAATCTGTTATATCCGGCATAGGCGTAATATCTACTTGGTCTGACAATATATCTGATATATGAAATATTTAAGTATAGATTATTTATTATAGTAATTGACATTCTGGCATTAACACCAAATCTATTGCCTACTCCACTATGTATGCTTGTTTGTGAAGGCATCCTATATACATTAGCATATTCAGTAAATTTCCTTGTATAAATTGGTCCTAGACCAATGGAAATTATATCCATATTTAACATAAAGGTAAAATCTAAATTTAGATCAGAATGTTTTACTTCAGCATATAGAAATCTTGGATCAAATGTTTGGTCTGTCCATCTAATAGTTTCACGATTTACATAAGAAAATCTAGTGTTGATACTATACTTCTCTTGAATTTCTAATTGTGCAGATAGACCAAATAGGCCATCAATTCGATTAGATTCGGTTTCTGTATTGGCGCCATAATGCGTAAATGGCAAATAACTTATACCTATTTCAGGAAGAATAGAAATTTGACTTATCCCCTGCTCAGGATTCAGCCAGAAAAGCGTTCCTACAAGAAAAAGTATCTTTCTCATCTCTTCTTCCCTTTATCCCCGCCGAATAAATGATAGGAAACTGTAAGGTCTAACCTATTTCTACCGGTATGATAGAATAAAATGTCCTTGACTCTGATAGTCCGTAAGTAATAAAGATGTATTCTCCATCGATCCAGCTTAGCACTAAGTCCGATATTTACTCCTGACGAAAATTTATTATTCCCATAATAAGTATATCGTTCGGTGTTGTCATGATTCCAATGAGTATCTTTAATCTCAGCAAATGTTCTTATGAGAGACGCCCCAATTCCCCAGTTTAGGAACTCCGTTAGATAAATATTCAATCTAAAGTCCAAATTCAACTCGCTGCGGATATAATCGGAATAACGATATTGATAATCTCTCGAATCACCCCAGCTAAACCGGATATCTTCCCGATCCGTAAATGATATCCTTGTCTGGGCATTAAGTTTGTCACTAATGGGCAAATATGCAGATACCCCATACAGAAAATCGATTCTTTTAAAATTCGCTTTGGCATTCTCATAATAAGCAAAAGGAAAATAACTCAGTCCCACCTCCGGATGAATAGTAATTTGACTTTTTCCCTGCTCAGGATACAGCAAAAAAATCAAACCAACTAGAAAAGCTAAATGCTTCATCTCTTCTTCCCTTTATCACCACCGAATAAATGATAGGAAACTGTTACATCGAATCGGTTCATCCCTAAATAATAATTTAATAAATTCATTTTCGTCCTAAACATTCTTAGATAATAAAATTTAATTTTAAATCTATTGATATTATAACTTACTCCCGTATTAATTCCTAAACCAAAAGAATTAATATAAAATAAATCTTTATAAGCTGTGTCATCCTCAATGTAATTGTGGGTTTCGGTACCAAACGATCTTATAATGGAAGGGCCTGAAAATATAGAAATATATTCGCTTACGACATAATTCATACTTAAATCGATATTTAAATCATTTTGTTTATAGCTGGAATTCAAAAGTAAATAAGGTACAAAATCTACATCTTGTTGCCAACTCATATTAGTTCTTCTGGAGTATGAAATTCTATTTGTAAAATACCATTCATCATTAAGAGGTATTTGTGCTGATACTCCGAATAGAATTTGAATTTTATTAGGCCGTTCTATAAAATATAATTCATCCATTTTATGTGTCATGTAATTAACACCAACTTCAGGAAGAATTGATATTTGACTTCTCCCCTGCTCAGGATTTAGCCATAAAAGTAATATAAGTAGGAAAAGTAAATTCTTCATCATTAGTCGCAGTTCATAAGCTTTATCTGACATCATAATTCAGCTTGGTATTCAAATATAAGGAATTATAACTCTTAAGTCCAAAATGTAACATAATTTTTTTAATGCTTATGAAAAATATAATTACTAATTTCCTAATCCTGTCAATGATTATAGGAAATATATTCTTTCTTAATAGCCAGACACAGAGGCAGGTTACAGGCCGTGTAATGGATGTTACGGGAGAACTCTTGATTGGAGTAAACGTAATAGAGGTTGGTACAACCAATGGTGCCGTAACAGACATTAATGGTACTTACAGTCTTGTAGTTACAACAAATGATCCGGTACTTAAATTCACATACGTGGGTTTTGAGGAAAGAGATGTACGCGTTGGTAATCGAGGAATTATTGACTTGACTATGGAAGAAGATTTAGAGGCTTTAGATGAAGTAGTTGTAGTAGGCTTTGGTACTCAAAAGAAAGCTTCTGTTGTAGGATCTATAACTAATATAGACCCTGCACAACTGCAAATTACACCTTCTCGTTCACTTAGTAATAATCTTGCCGGTATGGTTTCTGGAGTTATTGCTGTTCAAAGAAGTGGTAACCCATGGTTTAATAACTCAGACTTCTGGATTAGAGGCGTAAGTACATTTAGAGGAAATACTAATCCTTTAGTTCTTGTAGATGGAATTGAGCGATCTATTCATGATATTGATCCTGAAGAAATCGAATCATTCTCTGTTCTTAAAGATGCCGCTGCAAGTGCTGTTTACGGAGTTCGTGGTGCAAACGGAGTTATTATGATCAATACCAAAAGAGGTAAAATTGGTAAACCAGTAGTAGATGTAAGATTCGAAAAAGCTTACACTTCACCAATAAAAATGCCAGACTATATTGGAAGTGTCCAATATTTGGAATTGATAAATGAAATGAATGTGGATGCCGGAAGAGCACCTTTTGCGAGCGAAGCAATGCTTCTCAATTATAAACATCAAACAGATCCAGAACTATACCCTGATGTAGATTGGTGGGATGTAGTTGCCAAAGACCAAGCAGATAACACCCGAGCAAATATTAGTGTTAACGGTGGTACTGATATACTTAGATATGCACTTGTACTTGGTTATTATAACGAGAACGGAATCATCCGAAGAGATCCAACACAAGAATGGGATTCTTCTCTAAAGGTTGATCGATATACAGTACGTTCAAACGTAGATATCAATGTAACACCAACTACTTTGGTTCGAGTAAATATAGGAGGAATGCTGCAAACAAGAAATGCACCCCCAGGAGGAGATGAAACAAACTT
>CALCSX010000090.1 GCA_937894165.1 uncultured Saprospiraceae bacterium
AGCAATTGTTTTCCAGTCTTTGGCCTCCCAAAATCAGTTCAGCACCATTTTCGATTACTTCGGAAACCCATTTCTCTACCTTTTCAAGCTGGGAGGTGTCAATTAATGATCCGACATCGGTTTCCTTTTGTGAAGGATCACCCACCTTTAATTTTCCAGTGGCAGATATCAAATCATCCAAAAATTCCGGCAATATTTCTTTGTGAACGTATACTCTTTGGACAGAAACACAGACCTGCCCGGCATGATAGAAACCTCCTTTTACGATAGCAGGAACTGCTTTTTTCAGATTGGCATCTTTTGCGACGATTACCGGTGCCGAGCCACCATGTTCCAGAGCACATCGAGTTCCAGGTGCCAGTTTTGATCTCAATTGCCAACCAATATTGGCAGAGCCTATAAAAGAAACATAATTGATTCTTCGATCAGCAACTATTTTCTCAGTCAATTCATTCCCACAAAGGATCATTCGGCACCATTCCTCTTTCAAACCGGCTTTTTGGTAAATCTCCATTAAGAGTTGACACGAAAGCGGTGTTTTGCGGGCCGGTTTTATGATAACAGGGCAGCCGGCGGCAAATGCGGTGACTGTTTGATGAACTATTAGATTTACAGGATGATTGAAAGCGCTGATGGAAAAGACTACCCCTATGGGCTCTTTAACTGTAAAAGCCAATCTGTTTTGAGTGGCTGGAGTCAAATTCATTGGTATTTCAGTACCGGCGTGTTGATTGAGGTATTCTGCTGCATACCTGACACCATTAATAGCCCTGTCGACTTCAACTTCCGTATCTTTGTAAGGTTTTCCTCCTTCTAAAACCGCTGTTTCGATCAATTCTGCTTTCCTTTTCTCCATGGAATCTGCAACTTTGAAAAGTATCTTTTTTCGCTCGAATATCGGAATGTGATCAGAAATGTTTTGAAACAGTTCGTAAGCTGATTGTAAATATGATTCAATTTCCTCTGCCGTATTATTTCTAATTTCTCCCAATAATCGATTGTCAAAAGGAGAATAGACTTTAGTGCTGCTCATAGTTCCGATTAAATGATGTAATATACAAAATCCGGGGAAAGATGAAATTTTCATTATATCACTCCGAGAGATTCTTAGAGGTAATACATTCAGAAAATAATTATTGTTTGCTTAAGACCCTACTTTGTTTTGACAAGTGTTTTGTGATCCTGATGAATATCGTTGCTTATAACAAGATTATAAATTCCCGGAGGCCAAGTGGCGGTAGTAAGATTTATTTGATTTCCATTATCAGCAAATATTTTTTGCCTGTGCATTTCAACTCCTAATACAGAAGTTACAAGCAAATTATATTCCCCACTTAAACTACCGGAGAAACTTAAATGGATTTGCTCCGAAAATGGATTTGGAAAAGCTTTCCAGGAAGAATTCAAATCTGTTAGTGATTGGGAGGTAAATAGCAAGATGGTAAAAATATCCGTTTTAATGATACAGTTATTTTCATCTTGTATTTCGGCATGATATTCTCCGGGGGGTAGATTTTCAATTCTATTTGATCCGATATTATAAACTATTTCATCCTTAAACCATGTTATTTCCAAAAGACCTTCCCCTCCTTCGACGGAAATCTCAACTAGACCCCCATCTTCACTTGCATCGACAAATTCATTCACTTGCCAGTTTATAGGCTCGGCTTCTTCAATAGTCACTTCGAAAACTTCCTGGCAACCCGCTGCATCTTGAGCTGTAAATTGATAAGTGCCGGGAGCGAGATCAAGTATATAAGATGTGCCGTTGGATTGCTCTCCCAGAATTGAGTAGGGGGCTAATCCGCCCGTCGCAAAAATTTCCACACTTCCATCATTGACTCCATAACAGCTTACATTTCTCGCCACCATTTCGAAGAAAATATTACATTCCACCTCACTACAATCAGGTGTTGTGCCTTCTAGCGTAGCTACACACCCATCGATATCAGTTGCCTCAATAAAGAAATTTGTATTACTCGGAATTAAGTCAACAATTCCGGAGCCATAATAAGAATAATCTCCCGCACCCCCGGTAGCTGTGGGTTGGATCAAAACGGCATCTTTGCTCGCACAAATCATTTCGGCAGTCATCACTATAGGCTCCCACTCGAAATTTTGTGAGCCATCGAATAAGCTTAAACAACCTCTGCCTTTATTAAAACCGGATACCCTGCCGGAGGATGAAATTTGGATATAATACTCCGAACCTGCTGACAAGCTGCTAATTTTTTCATATCCATCGCAAAAGTGAAAATCTCGGTTGCAATATATAGAGCTTAAATCTTCGCAGTCTTCAACCTCATAAACGGACAATGTATACATAAAATCTGCTTGGAACCTAAAGGCTAAAGTTCCTGATGCCGGAGCATTAAATTTATACCAACGGTCGAACTTTGCAAGTGGATCACAAGTAGGGCTTATCCCTGAGAATCCTTCTTTGGTATTGTCAAATTGAGCACATTGACCATCAGTAGTCGCTGTGGCTGCGGAAACACAATCGAAATTTTCTAATGTTTCCTCAGGTGTCCTTAAATAGAGTTCGAAGTTTCCTTCCAATGTTGAAAAGTTGCCTGAAACTTGCAGGAAATACATCTCGCCGGTTATCAAATCTTCTAAAATCAGTTCTTCTCCTGAATAATTAGTTGCAAATTCAATCGGCTGATCGCAAGTTCCGGAGTAGGCTGTAATACTGTTGGCAAAGTCGGCTATTACATCAACTATTAAAGACGGTTTTTCCCCTGCTATGAAACTAAACCAAACGTCACTTCTGGATCTATAATTATCAGAAGACACAATAAGACTAAAATCGGCGTTTTTATTATTTCCGGGAACAATTGTATCTACTTCCGGAATGATCATTATTGATTCAAAACAGTCCAAATTTTCAGGTTGTGAATTCAATGAATCAGTAGTGACCAAGAAAAGTTGTCCATTGCCACTAGAACCGCCAAATTCAGTTTCTTTGCCAGAAATTCTTAGAAAATGTGAGCCAACTTCCCAATGATTTGTTACTTTTTCTCCGTAAAAACCATATTCATCAGTATCCATACATGTTACTAATTCCAATTGGGAGCAATCATTCCCTTTAAAAATTTCGATGACCCCATTAAAATCGTTGGTGATTTCAATTTGGTGGATGAGAGAATTGGACACCTCAAATTGATACCACAATGCTTTTTCGAAATCGGGGTTACAATCAGATGGAACAGTTTTATCCCCAAATGCCTGCGAAGTTGAAAAATCTAAGGTATCATGAAGATTTAAGGCAAAAGCCGTTGAACATTTATCATTTATTAGTCCATTACCGACCAATTTGATGTTATCTACACCTGCCCACCATGCCCAAGAGCCTCCGTCATGGTATAGAAAATATAATCTGGCTTGTTCTGATTTAAACTTCGACAAGTCTAATCTTTGGGATACAAATTCATCTAATTGTTCTCCACCTTGTTGCGTCGTAAAAGAATGAACCGGAATTCTTTCATTTCCAACTATGATCCCTATTTCCAGCCATTCGGTAACAGCATATTGTCTAAAGATCATGTCGAATTCAAGGTAATAGTCTCTAAATTCTGAAAGATTAAAAAATGGACTTACAAGACCTGCCGTTGAAGGAGCTGCATCTTCCCCTAAAATATCATCATCGAAATAAGCAAAACAGGAGCCATTAAGACTTGAAGATTGCCATGCATTACCATTCTCCAGATAGCCCACTTGCCAGGTTTCGTCCCCATTTATATTCATTACAGCCCAGCCTTGAGGTAGGCTGCAATCATTAAAATTTTCGGATAATTGGATACTGCCTTCTCCGACTCCTTTAATTAAAACGTTGTCAAAGCCGGCCCACCAGCCCCATTGATTTCCGTCATTGTATTCGAGAATCAACTGATATTCACCTTCAGGATAAAAACTAAGATCCGCGGTGAGTTTTACAAACTGTGAAAATTGCTCACCCGCGAAATTTCTTTCCTCATAGTTGGCTATGAGGAATTCTTGGGATCCGTCGGTGATTAATACCCGAAAAGCTTCATCGGTAGCATGTCGAAAATGGACATCAATATTCAATTCTATGGTCGGATAATTTCCGATAGTAAATTGTGGCGATAGGACTCTTAAATTGAAGCTATCTGTATTTTCTCCTGTGATATCATCATCTATAATAAACATACAAGTACCATCTATTGTACTTCCGTCACTTCCGGGATTGTCCGGTTGTCCGACATACCAGACAGCCTCTTGATTCCCTTCTATTTCTACGGACCAATCGGAAGGAAATTCACAGAAATTAAAATTTTGCTCCAGAAGAATTACTTCTTGACAAAATAAATAACTGCCGAATAACACGAAAGCGAAAGTAAATATTATCTTCATTTTAAAAGTATGAGCTGAATCAAATTTAAACTAATTTTTTGAATAAAAATGCATTTTCATACTAACTAATATGAAATAATAGTATAATTTTATCTCAATTAAGCGTCAAACTATGTCAGGATTAAAGCCATATTCTCCAAATGCTTCTATGCCATGGAACATGGAGAGAGCTATACATTTGTACAGGAGAATGGGTATGGGGGGGAATTATGACCAGATAAAGGAAGCTTTAGCCATGAATCCTATTCAGGTGGTAAACAACATCATCGATGGCATCATAGAAAGTCCGCTACCTGCAAAGCCATATTGGGCGGATTATACTTACGATGATTATGAAAATGATGATGAATATTATCGCGTTCGCGAAGAGTTTCATACTGAGTTCAATCAATCTATAGTGAATGATGGTTTTCGACCGAAATGGTTTATGTTTTGGCATAATCACTTCGTAACAGAGTTGAATACCTATGAATGCAATCGTTATTTGTGGGATTACGCAAATACAATCCACAGGAATCTTTTAGGAAATTTTAGGACTTTCGTTGAAGAAATAGGACTGACCCCGGCTATGTTAGTTTACTTGAACGGAAATCAAAATGTAAGACAACAGCCAAATGAGAACTATGCCAGAGAGTTGATGGAGCTTTTCACAATGGGTGAAAGTAATAATTATACGCAAAATGATGTAGTGAATGTAGCTCGTGCGCTGACAGGATATCGCGTTAGACAATATCAATGTGAGTTGCCCTACTTCGATGATTTTTATCATGACAATGAGAATAAAACAATTTTTGGACAGACCGGTAATTATGGATATGAGGATGTTCATGAATTAATTTTTACCCTTCGACAGACGGAGGTAGCTAATTACATCTGTGAAAAGATATACCAATATTTTGTATATAATACTGTGGATAAAACTGTGACCTCTGAAATGGCAAGTTTATTTATTCAGAGTAATTGGGAACTGGAGCCAGTAATAAAAGCATTATTTCAAAGTGAGCATTTTTATAAGCAGGAATTTATCTGTTCCTATCTGCCCAATCCCTATGAACTGTTCGGAAGTTGGGTGAGGATGGCCGGCATTACACCCGAGGAAATTGAAGGCTCAATGTGGATATTTCGGTGGGGATCTTACGATCTAGGCGCGGATCTATTTAATCCGATAAATGTTGCGGGCTGGCCGGGACATCATGTATGGCTTAATGAGAACACCTTTACTGATAGAGTGAAGTTTCTTTCTTATTTTACCAATAACCTATTTCAGGAGCCAATACGAAAGAGATTGCATGAAATGGCACAAGAAATCACGAGTATTCCTAATGATCCTGTTCATATTACGACAGAATTATGCCGATATTTCTTGGGTAAGGTGCCATCGAATGATATTTTAGCCAATGCAGTATTCTATTTTAAAGGCGATATACCGGAGAATTATTATGAAGACGGATCCTGGAATATATTATGGGGTTCTGTGGAAATGCAAATAGTAAGTTTATGTTTTTATTTGGCAACTGTACCTGAAAAGCAATTGATTTAAGTCAGAAATGATATGAAGAAATACGATATACATCATAAAAGACCCGGTGCATTGCTTGCTGATAAGGAAAAGCATGAGGAGGAGCACAAGAACTGGAGCCGACGTGAATTTATAAGGACTACGGGACTTTTTTCATTTGGTTTATCTACTACAATAGCAGGGATGCCTCTGCTAGCTGCCCAAAATAATACATTCCTGAAGTTTCTTAATGAATCCTCTGAGGACAGAATACTGGTACTTATTCAATTGAATGGAGGAAACGATGGATTAAATACAGTTATCGATAGATTTAATGATAAATATTATCAGATAAGACCTAATATTGCTATTCAAGAAAATAATTTGTGGGCACTCTCCGATCAGATAGGAATGCCTTTGATCACAGATCCACTACGACCGATGTGGGATGCGGGGCAGATGAAAGTCATTCAAAATGTTGGATATCCTAATCCTAATTATTCCCATTTTCGATCATCAGATATCTGGGCAAGTGCTTCTCCGGCAGAAGAAACAGTTAATACCGGTTGGATAGGAAGATTTCTTGAAGAGCAAAATCCAGCTTTCATAGAGGCGCAACCAATACATCCACCGGCTATTCAGATAGGTGTTCAAACGGATTTAGTATTTAGAGGTGAAAATCTGACCTCTGCACTGGCCTTGAGAAGTCCGGAAGAATTCTATCAATTGGCGTCGAGCGGAAATTTGTATAATGTGAATGGGGTAGCAAATACGCCGGCTGAGAAGGAATTGAAGTTTGTGAGACAGACAGCCAACAGTGCCTTTAGATATTCTGCTGCTATAAAGGAAGCTTTTACTAAAGGTCAATCTTCAGTGAGTTATCTCAATCATTATTTCAGTCAATCACTGAATATTGTTGCTAAGCTCATCAAGGGCGGCATGAAAACGAAGGTGTATATGGTCAATCTTTACGGCTTTGATACACATGCCAATCAGATTGAAGGGCACGAGAATTTAATGCGAAATTTGGCTGCAGGAGTAAAATCATTTTATGAAGATTTGGGGGAAGAGAAAACGAAGTCAGTGCTTTCAATGACATTCTCGGAATTCGGGAGAACCATTCATGAGAATGCCTCATTCGGAACAGATCATGGCACCGGTGCGCCGATGTTTCTTTTCGGTGGGGATGTAGGACAGGGTTTTATAGGCAGTCCGCCGGATTTGGACAATTTAGATAATTATGGTGATCCAATATTCGAGGTTGATTTTAAAGATGTATATAATACGGTGTTGCAAAGTTGGTTTGGAATGGATCCGAGGCTGACCGAGTTTTTGATGGGGCAACAGCAAACTAATTTGGCAGGAATGTTGCCGCCATATAGTCCTCCAAAAGGAGCCAACGCACATGATGTGATTCTTGGACATCGAATAGATCCGAATAATTTGAATACTTTTAACATCCAGTTTGGGGTACCCACTGCAGGGCCGTACAAGCTTGAATTGACCGATGCTTCAGGGCAGGTGATAAGAAATTTGGAAGAAGGGGTGAAGGAAGCGGGAATTCACATTTTTAATTTTAATCCTTCCACTAAGAGTGTGAAGCCGGGGAAATATTTTTATCGCTTGAAGTTTGCAGGTAAAATATATCGCAGAGTAATTTATATTTAGTCGCAGAATTAAAATTCGCTACTTTTTAGTAAGTAATATTAACAGTTTATAGAAATACTTATTTTTTACTGCTCGGAAAGTTCTTTTGCATTATCTTCTTCTTCTTCTTCTTTTGCTCTTTTCTTAAGAATTCTCGATATCCAGGATGGGATGATAATAGCACCGGCTATCAGGTAGGAGTAATAGGAAATCAATCTCCACATGAAAGCAATGATCAAAGAAATTCCTCTCGGGACATAATCCTTCAGAAAGCCTCCAAAGACAAATTCTGCCAAACCTGCTCCTCCCGGTGTCGGGCTTAAGAGCATAATTACGAACATGGATTCAAGCCTCGCAAACATGGTGATAATATTTGAAAAACTTAGTTCAGTCGTATGAACGATTGCTATAATGAGTGCTACCAGGATCAAAAAACGAGAGCTCCATGCTACCAAAGTAGCGACAAACGAGGTCAAATGGAATCGAACACTCTGTTTTTTTAGCTCTTTCGAGGCGAGAATCATCTCTGTGCCCAATTGAAAAGCTTTGGTTCGATACTTTCTAAACCATTTGAGGGAAGTAAACCAGACCAAAATTCTTCTAATCTGCTTAGGGTTGATAAAAAGTCCATAATAGAAAAACAGACCATAAGCTGCCATAAAAAGATATGCCCCTATAAAAGTAGTCCCCCAGCCACTAAAATCATTTAGTCCAACCAACTCAGGTCGAATCATTTCAGGTCCTATTAGGATATACAAAATCGGAACTGAAATGATGAAAAATAAAGTATCTAAAACCACAGTATAGAGAACTATGGTGGCCGTCTTTGCCATCGATAATTTCTCTTGTGATAGCACGAAAAACGCCACTGCAGAGCCACCCACAGCTGTAGGACTAATAGCCGAGCTGAACTCCCAGATAAATATAAGTTGGATGCATTTGAGAAAGGAGAATTGCTTCTCTGCTACTATAAAAAGTCGGTAGGCATAAGCGAGGTGCTTGATGATTACAAATCCGATAGAGATACAAATCCATATGAGGGTATGGAAGGTCCAACTTATTTTAGCAAATTCTTCAGGTTCAAACTGTTGCCACAGAAGGTATAAAACAACAACTACTCCAAGTAAGACAGGAAGTATAGCTTTAGATAATTTTATCGAGTTGAGAACCTCCTTATCTTTTTCTGTAAAGTTCTTCAGAATATTTTTACTCAAGAGTAAATATTTTTATAAAACACAAAAATGAATCAATTATTTGAATCTTTTGTAATTTATTGGTCTTTTATATGGAAATGAGACTTTAAATTTTTTAAAGCAATTAAATATTCAGATAATAAGACTAAAAGACTTAGGAATGTTTTGATTTTCAAGGATGTTTTGTCGAAAACAGGTAAAATTAACAAATAATAATACGCAAAGATTCTCATTAAAAAATAGGGGTTTTTTATAGAATTAGTTAATATTTGAAGATAATTAATCTGTGTAAGTGGCCTGAAATGCGGCGACATAAGGAAGCCGGCCGGCTACGGCGGAACCATGGAAGGGCACGACCCTCGCTTCACATAAGGCTCCGGGAATTATTGTAGAAGTATTAAGAATTAAATTTGCAATAAGGAAAGTTAAAGGATATAGGAATTCATTTCCGGAGGCTTTATAATTAAAAGGCTTAATTTCGAAAATTGAAAGGTAATTTAGCACTTTTATTAAGCGAGGGATGCACCCAAAAAAAGATTAATTTATAAGTAAAATTGGATTAAACACAATTATTTGGTATATTAAGTTGAATTTGGAAAAATAGAATCCCGGTTATTAATTTAAAAAATTAAAAGAGAAATATGGAGTGGATACTCATGATATTGGTAGTGGGAGCGATCGCCGGATGGTTGGCCGGGACGTTGTATAAGGGGTCAGGATCCGGGCTATTTGTGAATATAATAATCGGTATTCTGGGGGCTATTGTAGGTAGTTTTGTATTTGATCTTTTGAATATAGTTTCTCCCAATATTGTAGGTTCGATTATCATAGCTACAGTTGGGGCAATTATAGTTTTGTGGCTTTACAACAGATTTTTCAAGTAGTTGCCATGCATGAGGATAAGCATATAGAAAGGTGGAGATTGATATTGGGCAAGGCCTCTGATCCGGAAAATTCGGTTCCTCTGGAGGAGGAAGAGTCGCAGGTCGATGATGCGATGGATTTTTTGTACGGTGATCAGAAAACATCGAAGGAACGGAAAATTCTGATAAGTGATTGGTTAAAAAATATAGAGAAATTTTTCCCGGAGCCTGCAATAATTGTTTTGCAGAGAGAGGCGATTGAAAGATTACAATTGCAGGATTTACTGAATTCTCCGGAGTTGCTTGCCTCCATAGAACCTGATAAGAATCTGATATTAAACTTGATTGAAGCGAAGGATTTGATCCCGTCTGAGACGAAGGATGAAGTCAGAAAATTGATTCGAAAGTATATTGAAAAGATAAGTGAGAAGTATTTTATGAACCTATTGGAAAGGACGAGAGGAGTGCTGAAAACGGTGGAGAGGTCCTATAATCCACGACCGAGGGACATCGACTGGAAGGGGACGATTCGAATGAATATGCGGAATTATCTGCCTGATTATAAGACGATTGTGCCGGCTAGGATAGTAGGGAGTAGTCGAAATTCAGCGCGGGCGAAGCATCTTTTTGTATTAGTAGATCAATCATATTCTATGGCGCATTCTGTGATGTATGCGGGAATTGCATCTTCTATTTTAGCTTCATTGCCTTTATTAAAAACACGATTGATTGCTTTTGACACGGATATGGTTGAGTTGACGGAGATGTTGACGGATCCTGTGGATTTGCTTTTCGGAATACAACTTGGTGGAGGTACGCATATTGCACCTGTTTTGGAATATGTCGAAAAGGAAATTGAAGATGCTGAGAATACCTATATTTTATTGATTAGCGATTTGTACGAGGGTTTTTCAGAGGATTTAATGATACAAACTTTTGAAAAACTGGTTCATAGCGGTGTTAAGGTGACAGTTTTGTTAACTTTCGAGGAGAAAGGGATAGCTGATTATGATAAAAAGATGGGGAAGGCATTGGTTGGGCTGGGTATATCTGTATTGGCCTGTTCGACGGAGTTATTTCCTGAGATGATAGAGGTTTTTTTCAGGAGTGGCGATTTGCAGGAGTGGGCGGGGAAGCAGCGGATGTATAGGGTAGTATAATTATGAAATAAGGAAAGAAAATTCCAAAGCTATGAGGGAGGGTATGGCGAGGAAAATAAGTAGAAATAAGTCATGGTTAATTAATTGGGAGTGTTATTTGGGCATACCCCTCCCTGACGTCCGGGTCGGGTCATTCGCTTTACTCCCGGGGGTGGGTGATAGATTTCGACTTTCGAGAATTGTGCTTCTCGAAAGTCGAAAAATTTGTTAGGAGCTATATCCCGGTCGTGTTCGCTACTACCCCTTATGCGTAGATATATAAAGAGGCAAGGTAAGCAAATAGGATTTTCTAAATTTTCAAAAGAAAATTAGGTTAGAAAGTGAGAAAGTAAATACTTGGTAGAAATAAGGCGGATTAAAATGAGGTATGAAAATATCTATTTGCGATTTTCGAGAAAATTTTCTTACATTGGGGTTTATCTTTGATGAAATAAAGCAA
>CALCSX010000091.1 GCA_937894165.1 uncultured Saprospiraceae bacterium
AGCGCTATTGACAAGAAAAGAGATGAAGTATCACGGAAAATAAACATTTTTGGATTGAAATTGATCATAGGTGAGTAATTACTTAATTTCTAGTCCTTAAAATGATTCCATCCCTGCGCAGATATGGGATAGTAATTCCCCCCGCTGGTTTGCAATCGCACACCCTCTTCCTCCGTCCTGATATCACCAATAATATAAACTCCCGGCAATGTCCTCAGCACTTCCAAATGCTCAGGCGCAACCGTAAAAACCAACTCATAATCCTCCCCGCCGTTCAAGGCACAGACTATCGGATCCAACTTAAACTTGAATGCCATCAGTTCAGCTTTATGGTTGATCGGCACGTATTTTTCCTCGATCAAAGCCCCCACTTCAGATTGGGTGCAGATATGGTTGATCTCTGATGCCAAACCGTCGGAAATATCCATCATCGCAGTTGGGATGATATTCGCCTGACGCAAAGTTTCGATGGTGTCAAACCTTGCCTCGGGCTTCAAAATCCTGCCTATCAAATAATCCTGATCCTCCAAATCGGGCTTTACCCCCGGATTAGCTAAGAAAATTTCCTTCTCCCTCTCCAAAATCTGCAATCCCAAATATGCTCCTCCCAAATCCCCGCTCACACAGATCAAATCCCCGGGCATGGCTCCGTTTCTGTATACCAATTTATCCTTCGCTCCTGTCCCTATCGCCGTCACTGAAATTACCAATCCCTTCAAAGAGCTGGTCGTATCGCCACCCACCAAATCCACCCGATAGGTGTCACAGGCCGCCCGAATACCCTCGTACAATTCCTCCAAAGCTTCTACCGAATACCTGTTCGAAATAGCGATACTCACCGTAATCTGCCTCGGGGTAGCGTTCATAGCGTAAATATCCGAAAGATTCACCACTACGGCTTTGTAGCCCAAATGTTTTAAGGGCGTGTAAGCCAAATCAAAATGTATACCTTCTACAAGCATATCAGTCGAAATTACCATCTCCTCTCCTTCCCGAGGGCTGATCACCGCTGCATCATCGCCAATTCCTTTTAATGTACTCGGTTGGTGCATTGTGAGCCCCTTCGTCAAATGGTTGATTAAACCAAATTCTCCCAATTCATTGACGTCGGTTCTTTTTACTTGCTCTGACATGTTTTTTAATTATTTTCTATCGCTGCTTTGAAAAATTCCCACAAGGTACCTTGAGGAATGTCCGCGGTGACTTTTATTTTTTCTTTGAGATAGGGGTGATCAAAATCCAGGCTGTAAGAAAGCAAATCAATGCTTCTATCGGGATTTTTTCGTCTGGCGCCATATTTAACATCACCTTTTATAGGGTTGCCCATGGCTGCCAATTGGGCTCTGATCTGGTGCTGTCTGCCTGTCAAGGGTGTTACTTGAAGGAGGGTATAGCGATCGGAACTTTCTTTGACCCGGTAGCTGGTAAGAGCAGTTTTGCCTTCTTCGTCTTCCGGATTTAATTCAACTTTGTTACTTTTTGAATTAGTCTTGATGATATCTTCGAGCAAACCACGCTCCACACCCACCATTCCTTCAACAATGGCATAATAGATTTTTTCTATTTTACCGGAAGTAAATAATGCGCTGAGATCCGCAGCCGCTTCTGAATATTTAGCAAAAAGACAGAGACCAAATACGGGTCTGTCAATTCTATTCACGGGAAAAAGCTGGCAATTGAGCTCTTTTTCCAAATGAACCTTGAGAGACAGGTCGCCACTTTTGTCAGGCAAGCAAGGCATGGTAGCCGGCTTGAAAGCGATGACCATCCATGTGTCTTCAAAGACTATCTTAATATTTTCGTGTATCATTTATTTTGCTCGTCTTTAACATCTTCATAATCAATATATTCGCCCTTAACGAACTTGCTTTCATCCGGACGCCCTTTGACTTTTACATTACTAGGGGGCTTAGGTGCCAGAAAGAATCTATAGACTAAAAATGCAGCTAGAGCTATCAGTAATAGCTTAATCATCTCTTTTTTTTGCAAAGATACCGAATTTTGGATTAGCCTGCAAGAATATTGGGGTACAGTGAAATTTGGACTACTATAAATTAGTGTTTTACCTTACCTAAATTCCTTTTGTTTAGACAGAATATTAAATATTTATAATGACTGCAAGTAGCTGTCGGTGAGACTTTCTCTAAAAATAAAATCCCAAAAACAGACTTTATGCAATTTTTGGGATTTTCTTGGATAAAATAAATTGAATCTATTTTGACTAGTTTTTTACAAACCTACTAATGAATTGTTTTCTGTCTGTATTAATTTTTATTAGATAATAGCCCGGTTGTAGATGTTGAACGTTCAGAAATTTGTCATTTGACTTTCGAGATTCCACCATTCTGCCATCCGTAGTCCAGATTTCTACATTCATTTCTGTATTACTTTCTAGGTTCAATTGCAAGGTTTGATTAACAGGGTTAGGGTAAACTGTAAATGAAGTAACTTCACTAGCTTTTTCATTGGAAGAAACTATTGTTAAACAATCTTCGACCCCATCACCCTTGAATACCTGTACCCCATTTTCATAATAGCAAAGTAATTCATTAGAATAAGCTTGATTGTCCCAAATGTGGCATGGTGATTTCAACAAATTAGAAGGGTCTATAAATCCTTCCGTGGTAAAATAGTTGTATTCCGAAAGTGCAGGATCACATTCTGTCATGCCATCTATCTGACAGCAATATTCCATTCTGATTCGTTCGCTGCCATCCAACAGGGTCACCATCTCTTTGTCAGCGATGATCTGGGAATAAAAAGGAGCTGACTCATCGCGAACTAGCATCTCTCCTACATCTAAGGTAAAGTCAGCAAGAAGAAATTCCTCAAAACCATCTAATCCCCATATTTTTCCTTCCTCCTCTCTAAAAAGACGAGTAGGATCAGATATCATCTGACCAGGGTTTTCCAATTCGTAATATTCTAGCATGAAATAACTCGTCCCATTCAACTCCACAGGCGTTTCATTAAAGGAATAAACTCTTATCTCTTGTTCTATAGGACCTGTGCCCTCCGTGTACAGAATATACCATTCATTGTTAAAATCGATGGTTTGACGATAAGTCTCTTGTGCTTGAGTCGAGATAGCAAAGCAGAATAATACCAAAAATGTGAAAATTGTGTTGAGATGTTTCATAGTCAGATGTTTGTGATGAATAGAATGGATAGTAAGATAATTAAATATTTCCAATCTAACAATATTGTTGTGATATTTTTTTTAAATTTTTTATTAGACACATATAAATTATCCCTAATCATATATTTAAAATATCATATATAAATGATAACATAAAATAATATGCAATGAATTGCGTCTCTACAAATAAATTATCGGATTTTTGAGACGCAAAATGTTGCGTCTCTACGGATTCCTATTTTAAAAAAATTTCTGATTTAATATCCAATCATATCATCATATCATCATATAATCATATAATCATATCATCAATCCCTCACCTCATGCTCGTCCATCGTAAAAATATACATCTCCTCGACAGTCAAACTTACAGAATCCTCTAAATCGATCTTTACAGCCCGGCTCTTCTCGATACTTAATGCCACGCCCGGCTGAAACAAAAATTCATAAACATTGTCCTCAAAAACAGATATGTTAGAGGCGTTAACTTTGTCCATTACTGCACTCTCCTCTAATCCTGTTTTGCCAAAATAATCCTTCAATGCTTTCATAGCCTCTGCCTCCTCCAAGCGCATTTCTTGTACGATAATGCAGTAATTCAAATCAAAATCAACAGAATTGACAGAAACTGAACCGCTGCAGATAAAATCCTCTCCACCTAAACTGTTATCCACCTCTTCAGTATATTCAACTGCGTTGTCAATAGGAAATTTATTGCCATAAGGATAATGCAAGGCTCTTATTTCCTTCGTTATCTGCTCTATTATATCCTCAGATTTGATTGATTTCGAACCATATCGGCTCAATTGATCAATTAGCACTTGATCCGCCGTCTGGCTTTCCTTTTCTGCCTTCAGGGCTGCATCGGCCGCTTCGCCTATCATTTGAGTTAATTCAGTCATATTCTCGACATTCTGAAAAGCTCCCTTGGCGGAGGTCCAGTAAACTATTTCCACATTCTCACTGCCTGAAAATTCTAAAATCATCTCATTTACGAGAATATTTTCCACTATCGAAAGATTCGCTTTTGGCATGGTCCATCCAATTTTGTATTGAGAGCCCGTGGAATCAATTACCCTCATGGTAGCGAGATAATCCTTGGAAACATCCTCCAACAATTCATCATTGTGATATTCCTGTTTTATTTTCTCAACAGAATAATGGTACACGGATCCCTTCACCCAATCCGCTTCGACATACAAAGATTTGTTTTGACAAAAAACCGAAAGGGGAACCAAAAATGCTAGAATATAGGGAAGGACTAATTTCATGGGAATCTTATTTATGATAAAAATAATAAATAATAGGTATTTACTACTTATTTACATCTAAAAACCCGACAAATCCCATTAATTAACGAGTATAATTTCTTGATTAGATGAATGAAGTAAAATTAAACGTTGAATTCTTCGCAGCACGCCAAAACCATTATGGGATTCTCATTCCTTACTATACCAAAGAAAAAGTATTTTTTACAATAATATAATAGCTATTTGATATTAGCTATTATATTATTGTATGTATTTGTATCAAATAAATAAACAGAATATGAAAACAGCAGAAGAATTAGGAAAAATTTTAGCAAAAATGTACAATGATGCACCAAGAAATGAGCAAGTCACTTGGATACATTTATTCGGGATTAAGTATGCTGAAGAGATCAAAAATGCAGGAATTAAATCCATAATTGATTTTTCAGGAATTAAATCAACTTATAGAACTGAGGTGAGCAAAGGTACTAATTTGGCGAAATACGTAAATTTAAAATAAATTGTAAATATTTATTTTTCTCGTATTAATTATACAGATGTATTTGTTTCGATTCTATAAAACATAAAAAACCCGACAAATCTGTTAAACTTGTCGGGTTCTTATATCGCTTTATCCAGAAAACCTCTGATTACTTTTCTAAACCAAGACCCCGGAGTGGGTCTAACTATGTTAGAAAAAGCCAAAAAACCACTCTCCGACCCCGGTGGCGGTCGAACACATCAGCCCCTATTTGACTTCTTCAAATTAGCGTTTCGTTATTCGTAACTGAACCAAATTCGTAATTCGTAATTAGTAATTGAATAAAATTCGTAATTGATCTATTAACTCCTTACAGCCCCTCTACTTCTATTAAAACTAGGCTTAGAAGACGACCGCTGCTGCTGACTGTAACCCCTTCCTCTCTGCTGTTGCTTGGGTTCCGGCTCGTCCTCCACCATTATCGGATAATCGTGATTGTGCTCCACAGGAATTTTCAAACCTATCAGCTTCTCGATATCCTTCAAAAATGGTCTCTCATCCGACTGGCAAAAAGAAAATGCTGAACCCAATGAGCCCGCCCTTCCTGTCCTTCCAATTCTATGCACATAAGTCTCTGAAATATTCGGGATGTCATAATTGATGACATATTGCAACTCATCGACATCAATACCTCGTGCAGCAATGTCGGTAGCAACCAAAACTCTGGTCTTCTGCATTTTAAAACTGTTCAGTGCATTCTGTCGTGCATTCTGAGACTTATTACCATGAATTGCTTCTGCCGTAATATTATTCTTTTTCAATGCTCTGACGATTTTGTCCGCACCGTGTTTGGTTCGAGAGAATACCAGTACATTTTTGATATCCTCATTGCTCAAAACATCGAACAACAAATTGATTTTATTAGTCTTGTTGACAAAAAATACCTTCTGGTCAATCGTTTCAGCTGTTGAAGAAACAGGAGTCACCTCCACCTTCTCAGGATTGTAAAGAATGGTATTCGCTAAAACTCTTATTTCCTTGGGCATTGTAGCCGAGAAAAATAAAGTTTGTCTCTTTTCAGGGATAACTTTGATCACCTTTTTGATGTCGTGAATGAATCCCATATCCAGCATTCTGTCAGCTTCGTCCAGCACGAAAAGATCTAAGCCATTCAAGGAAATAAATCCTTGTTGCATCAAATCTAATAGTCTTCCCGGTGTCGCCACCAGAATTTCTATTCCTCTGCGAAGCATATTCGTTTGCGAAGTTTGCCCCACTCCACCATATATTACTCCTGACTTTATAGGCAAATATTTGCCATAATTCTCAAGGCTTTCTTGTATCTGAATGGCCAGCTCTCGCGTCGGTGTCAGTATAAGACATCTTATTTTCTTCGGTCTGTTGATCTTATCTTCAGCAGATAAAAGTTGCAGAATCGGAATAGAAAATGCCGCTGTCTTGCCTGTACCCGTCTGTGCACAGCCTATTATATCTTGTCCTCTTAAAATTATCGGTATTGATTTTTCCTGAATTGGAGTTGGACTTTCGTATCCTTCATCTTGAACTGCTCGAAGGATTGGAGCAGAAATGTTTAAATCTTTAAATAGCATGTAAATTGCGTCGTTATTATAAAAGCATCAAAATGAGCTTTCTCATTGATTAAACACACAAGGTACGATTAAACTATCATACTACCGCCTATTTAAACATAATTAACATTAAATATATAATAAAAAAACATCATATGGTAAATTTAACCGCTATTTCATGTGCAACAAATCCATTGAAATGAAGATTTTCTTATCTTACCACCGGAAATGACAATCACCATTCCAAGCACTCAGAAATATGGCCAAGGGTAATTTTAGTTTTCGAAAGGCAGGAAGAATCCTCAACAGCGGC
>CALCSX010000092.1 GCA_937894165.1 uncultured Saprospiraceae bacterium
TGGTATTAATCGTTAATAGTATCAAAGGTGAATTTATTTTTGGCTTATTTATAGGTGTGTTATCGGGACTTTTGGCATCCACTTTTACTGTATTGAATAAAAAACATCAAACGGGGGTTAAAAGCAAAGATTTGTCTTTTATCGAATTATCCTCGGGATTTTTATTTGTGTCCTTATTTATGCCTTTTTTGGGCTTCCGCGATGGTTTGGTATGGCCTTCGGGGCTGGATTTTTTATATTTAATTATTTTGGCATTACTATGTACCACATTACCATTTGTCCTGGCAATAAATGCCTTGAAACATCTCTCTGCATTTATTTCTAACCTTTCAGTGAACCTCGAGCCAATTTATGGTTTAATATTGGCAGTAATAATTTTAAAGGAGAACCAGGAATTGAATGTAGGATTTTACTTAGGTACGCTACTTATTTTGATCTCTGTATTCTCTTATCCGGTTATTAAATATCAAATAAACAAAAGAAAAGGATATGGAATTTCTAAACGAGTTAATACGTGATTATTGTTTTGAGCATACTAGTGATATGGGGGATGTTCTAGCTGAGCTGGAGCGATATACTCATACCAATACTACAGCGCCGAGGATGTTGAGTGGAGCTTTTCAGGGGAGATTTTTGAATTTATTGGTGAAAATCAGGCAGCCTAAAAAGATTTTAGAAATTGGCACTTTTACGGGATATTCCGCGATTGCAATGGCGATGGGGCTGGGCGAGGGCGGCTCTCTCGATACTATCGATATTGATGAGGAAAAGAAATCTATCATTGAGGATTTTATAGCTAGAGCAGGATTGACTGATAAAATCAATTTGCATATAGGTGATGCACGCTCTATCCTGAATAATTTGGCTGGACCATATGATTTCGTTTTTATAGATGCAGATAAGAAAAACTACTCACGTTATTACGATATAGTGATCGATAAGGTCTCTAAAGGTGGTGTTATTTTAGCAGATAATATGTTATGGTCCGGTAAGGTGGTCGAGGAGAAGGTGGATGAGTCGACTCAGGCGCTTAAGGATTATAATGACAAAGTGGTGAGAGATCCAAGGGTGGAAAGTATTTTACTTCCTATTCGTGATGGCATAATGATGTCGGTACGGTGCTGATAAAATGGGAATATTTTCGTTATGCTTAAAAAAAATGTGCTCATTTACCTGAGTAAACTCCGCTAATTTTTTTGGCGCGGGCCTCAATCTTCCCTATTTTCTCAGCACCTCGGTTTATAATGGATGTCAGTACGGTGCTGATAAAAATTGTATTCAATTACGAATTAAAAATTTTGATTTACTAGTCATTTAATGAATTTAATTACTAAAATATTGATTGTTAATCATTTATTACGAGTTTTTCTTCGACCAAATACCATATTCTTTTGCGAAATAGGTAATAATGGCTGTTGCTCCTGCTCTTTTCATAGATAAGAGCGTTTCGGGCATTGCCGTATTAAAGTCGAGCCAACCATTCTGACATGCAGCCCTTAGCATAGCGCATTCTCCCGAGACATGATAACAAGCTACCGGTGTATCGAAATGGGTATGCAGCTTTTGGATTATGTCCAGATAATGCAAGGCTGGCTTTACCATTATAAAGTCGGCTCCTTCTTCAATATCCAATCCGGCTTCGAGTATGGCTTCATTTGTGTTGGCCGGATCCATTTGATAGGTTTTTTTATCGCCGGATTTTGGTGCTGAGGAAAGAGCATCTCTGAAAGGACCATACATCGCACTAGCATACTTTACAGAATAAGACATAATCGACGTATCTGTAAAATTATTTTCATCCAGAATATCCCTTATATAACCAACTCGGCCATCCATCATATCAGAGGGCCCCAGCATATCAAAGCCTGCTTCTGCTTGTCGAAGAGACATTTCGCCGAGAATCACAAGTGTTTTGTCGTTAACTATTTTGCCATTTAAAACGAGACCGTCATGTCCATCACTGCTATAAGGATCCATTGCCACATCACTAATTAAGGTAACATTCGGAAATTCTTCTTTAATCTTTCTTGCAGCTTGTAAGTAGAAATTTTTTTCGTCCAAACCATATGATGCATTTTGATCCTTTAAATCATCTTCAACAACAGGAAACATTATAAAAGTATTGATTCCCAAATGGATACATTCATTTACTTCAAGCAAAACATTATCTAAACTTAAGCGAGATATACCGGGTAATGATTTGATTTCCAGAGATTTTTTGTTCCCATTTAGAAGGAATATAGGTTGAACTAAGTTAGCCGTTGATAGACTGGTTTCTCTTATCATTTCTCGAACAGCTTTTGACTTTCTATTTCTTCTAGGGCGATGTGGGATATTGATCATCTACAATTCAGTTTTTATGATTTTGCAAAATTACATTAAAATTTGGGGATAGATAGTTATATCAGTCATTTTGATTCTTATAGATTTTTGAAAATAAATTTGAGGTGTTTAAATAATAATTGTTAATTACTTACAAATGTATTGTTAATCCACTTGCTTTTCTTGACATAATTTTGTATATTAGAAACCTAATTAGATTGATTATGAATAATTTAACTATATATTTTATCAGTTTATTTCTAATCCTTATCGCAAATATTGGCACCACACAATCACCTACAGATTTGCCAGAAGATGTTGATCTTACTCCTTGTGGACTAGAATGTACTTTATTTCCTCCAAATGGTTTTTAGGTTTATGTGGAAATTTAGTGGCTTCTATCAGTTCATTTACTTGTTGAATTTGTTCATCGGTATAACCAAAGTTCGGGAGCATCTCAACTGCCATTTGTGCTCCAATAGGTTCATTGCTTTCATAGGAATGGATGAATCCCGCGTCGTGAAATAGTGCTGCAGTTTTCAATAGGTATATTTCCTCACCAGTAACCCCTTCCCAGATTGCCAATCTTTCTACAGCCTCACAAACATCCATTGTGTGATGTATTCCATGATAAAACAATCCTTTTGGCAAATCTGCACTTAGTCTTTTTACAATATATTTCTCTGCATTTCTATAATTTATATTACTGTATAATTTCAGATTAACATAGTGCCAAAATGCTTCATTTGGAACTATCCCTTCTTCATTTTCCGAAAGTTCAGGCTTTATCTGATGAACAAAATACATATCAGTTTCGCCTTTATTCTTTACTTCAACCTTACCTCTGTATTCACATTCAAAAAATTCCGCAATAGCTTCATAGGTAGTTCCTGAAATGTTCACTTTCCCAACCTCT
>CALCSX010000093.1 GCA_937894165.1 uncultured Saprospiraceae bacterium
TTGCAGCCTTTTAGGCTTTACTCGGGGTTATTCACATTGGCACTCCTACGGAGTTGATTCTCAACCCAGTACTACTTTGAAATAAGTTTTTAATTCTAATTAACTTGTGGTAAAAGTTAGTTAGTGTGCTTAAACTATGTCTTTTTATCAATTTCATTTAGTATAGTTTCATAACCATTAATTATGAATTATGTGTTGAACTCCCTACGGAGTTCGTGAGTCTACTCTGCTCTACCCCGAGTTGCAGCCCTAGAGGCTTTACTCGGGGTTATTCACATTAGCACTCCTACGGAGTTGATCCTGAACAAATTACTAAAGTGAATACGTTGTGAATCCTAAATACTTTAAGGTGGTATCAAACTTGAAGTTTCTAAACTTGAAAATATATACTCCCTTTATAGTTGTATTTTCGGTAAAAATCGAAATTACCCCGGCTGGGATAAAATGTCAATAACCCGGGGTGAAAACCCGGGAAAACGGATAAATTTCTTAGGTTTTGGCGGGATTTTTGCCCGAAGGAAGCAAAAATCATGACAAAACCATTGGGTGAGTCTATTAATGATATCGAAAACGATATAGTAATGTGTTCAACTCCCTACGGAGTTCGTGAGTCTACTCTGCTTTACCCCGAGTTGCAGCCTTTTAGGCTTTACTCGGGGTTATTCACATTGGCACTCCTACGGAGTTTTGTACTCAACACGATACTATGGATAACAAGGTTTTCAACTCTAATCTCTTTGTGGTAAATCCTCAATGGTTTCTCAGTTAAATAGATATTTTTAATAACTTACATGTAGAGCTGCAATATAAACTTGGATTTAAATGTAAGAATTAAATTATCAATATATTTAAAAGATTATTAATCATTGGTTTTCTTTTAAATTGCAAAGTCTTTCCATCACTAAAATCGAAAATACCCCGGATGGGGTATAATGTCAATAACCCGGGGTAAAACCCCGGGAAAAAGGATAAATCTCTCCGGTTTTGGCGGGATTTTTGCCCGAAGGAAGCAAAAATCATGACAAAACCAGTCGATAAGCTTTCAAGTGTTCTCAAGAAAAGTGTTTTTCAAGGCAGCACCCCGCGTAAGCTGCCCGGAGGACTCGGTGCCGTCAAGGGTGAAGCTTCAGCGAATGCCGCAGTCGGTACGGAACTCCGAAGGGAAGCGACCCCGACCACCCGCCACTTACCGTTTCTAGATGAGAAATAACGTTTCCAGCGGGTCGGGGATACGCCCAAATAAACATTATGAAACTCAAATGACTTCAAAAACGTTAGAAAACTCTTGTGTGGCGAACGAAGGTGAATTAATAATAGGATAGTAAATAATGATACAAGACAGATACAAGATAATTAGTGAAGCGGTAGAAGCGGAAAGGGCTGCGGAGGAGGCCTACTATGCAAAATTACTGACGGGTCGGACGAATGTTCAGAAAGTGGCGGATGGTGTAGCCTGGTATCCCGTCGTGATACTGAATAAATATTACAGTGTGGGAGAATATATCGAGGTGGAGGTAGAGCGAACGAAGGCGGTAGATCAGCCGCATAAACTGAAGGTGGGCGTGGGATGTCAGCTGTTTCGAACGGAGGATAATGTGCCGGAATATTATCAGGGTGTGGTGTCATATCTTCGACGAAATACAATGAAAGTCCTGCTTCGTTCTGAGCATTTAAGTCTGGATGACCTAAAAAACACAGGGCAGATAGGCATCGAAATGGTCTATGATGAGCGACCTTATCAGGTGATGCAAGGGGCTATAAAAGAGGTGGTTAACTCTTCAGATCCGGCGATTAAAGAGCTTCGGGAAGGCATCAGAAACGGGGCGAGTCTGGAAGTAAAGGTGTACCCGCAAAAACATTTGACGCAGGACTACGGTCTTAACGCATCGCAGGCTGCTGCTGTGGAAGGCGCTATGAATGCCGCTCAAATGGCCATTATTCATGGTCCTCCTGGGACGGGAAAGACGACCACACTAGTGGCGCTGATAAGAGAATTGATCCTGCATGAAAAGAGGGTATTGGTCTGTGCGCCAAGCAATAATGCGGTGGATTTGCTTGCTCGGCAACTGGATAGGCATGGCGTGAGAGTGCTGCGAATAGGCAATGTTTCCCGAATCGATGACAATATCACGCATCTGACTGTTGAGGAAAAGGTGAGGAATCACGGGGATTGGGCGCATATCAAGAAGGTGAAAATTCAGGCAGAGGAAGCACGGAAATCGGCCGGAAAATTCAAGCGTAGCTTTGGCTTTCAGGAGAGGGCTGAGCGCAATACCATGTACAAGGAAGCTCGGGAACTGAGGCGATGGGCGGAGGAGCTGGAGGACAGGTTGGTAGGGAACATATTGCGGGATGCGCAGGTGGTTCTCAGTACTTTGGTTGGGGTGACAAATCGGTATCTGGAATCCATGAAATTTCATACCGTGATCATCGATGAGGCTTC
The DNA here is from genome assembly GCA_937894165.1 of uncultured Saprospiraceae bacterium. Taxonomy (GTDB): domain Bacteria; phylum Bacteroidota; class Bacteroidia; order Chitinophagales; family Saprospiraceae; genus CALCSX01. Next base: position 2,444 of record CALCSX010000093.1, read on the forward strand.
GCAGACGCTGGAGCCGGAGTGTTGGAATGCGATATTGAAGGGAAAACGAGTCATCATGGCGGGCGATCATAAGCAGTTGCCGCCGACCGTGAAGAGTCCTGAGGCTATAAAATTTGGCCTGGATATAACATTATTGGACCTGATGACGGACAAAATTGAGCATTCGTACCTCTTGAAGGTGCAATATCGGATGAACGATGCCATATTGGCGTTTAGCAATCGGAATTTCTATGATAATGCTTTGATTTCTGCCGAGGAAGTGAAATCGAGGACTTTGAGGGGGGATGTGGAGAGCCTGTGTTTTATCGACACTGCGGGGGCGGGATTTGAGGAGAAGATGAATGAGGAGCATCAAAGTCGTTACA
>CALCSX010000094.1 GCA_937894165.1 uncultured Saprospiraceae bacterium
TTAATACAAAAAGCACAGCCGTTAATTTGTGAAGCTCTCATTTTAATGAGTCCTATGTGTGTTGCAGAAAGTTCACTTTTGGCAAGGTAATTTTCGAGGGCGAACATTGCTTTGTATGCTTCCGGCTGTAACTGGTCTATTTGAATTCTCTGTTCCATTTTATTATATGATTTATATAATACCAAAATTAGGCTTCAGTAATCACAATAAAATTGAACTGGTTCAAGAAATACTTTTCCGTTTTATTTTGCTCACATATTCCGGTGAAAGTCCTAAATAGGTTGCAACTAAGTATTGAGGAACATTATTAACGAAATCGGGAAAGGCATCTTTGAAATGAAAATATATTTCCTCTTTTGAATAACTAAAAATGTATTTCATTCGCATTATGGCTGCACCATAAGCAGTTTGGTAGATATTCCTGAAATAGGTTTCCATTTTAGGGAATCGGAGCAGTAATTTTTCCTGCTTTTCATACCCTATTTGAAGAACTACAGAGGGTTCTACTGCCTGAATATAAAACTCTGAACACTTTTTATTCTGAAATGCTAAATAATCGGTAATCCACCAATTTTTAATAGCAAACTGTATGGTTTGCTCAGTACCCCGTTCATTGATAAAGTACATATGAACACAGCCTTCTATAACAAAATAGTGATTAAGGGAATTACTGCCCGCTTCGTAAAAGACTTCTTTTTTATTCACTGACTTTGTTTCAAAAAATGAAGAAATCTCTTGAAATTCATTTTCATCAATGACGATATACTTATTTATATGGTCGTATAGTTCTTGCATTTCATTATTTATACACATCTGATGTATAACAAACGTGCGACGGTTGTCAACAGAAAGGTAAAGGACTAAGATAGTTAAAAACATAAACTTAACGCTTGGTATAAAACAAAACTATCTTAAAACCCGGCTAAAAGATTTCTTCAATTCATCGGTTACTTTGAAACACAGGACTTGTTATTAAACTATTTCTCCCTTGATGGTTTAATAGTACATAATGCATTCTTTCAACTTGATCTTTAGTAAAAATATTCATAATATCATCATGGCTATAATTCATATAATTACCAATCATAATGGTGTCACCTAAGCATCCAATGTAAGCCGTTCTACCAAAAACGGGCTGATCAACAGCCGGTGTATCATCGCAATAATCATTTAAATTACAATTATTAACATCCCAAGTATGAAGTAATCCCAGATAGTGCCCCATTTCATGAGTCAGGGTTCGCCCATACTTTGCATGACAACTTATGTCTGATTCTCCAAAATGTATCCAATTTATCAAAATCCCCTCAGCATCACCTTCTTTTGGAAGTGAAAGACGTTCTGTTCCCGGAAGATCAGTTTTCGGGCCCGAAGCAGATCCAAGTACAAGGCATTCAAGTTCTTCCGGAAGTGGGGTTATCCAGATATTAATGTATCTTGCCGGATCCCAATAATCATATTGAGCATAGTGGTTTTGGTTATAACCTAAATTATCAATGGTCATTTTTGTAGCATCAATTCTGTTTATTCCATCAAATGGATTCAACTCTGGATCTAATTTTGCCAACACAAATTCGATTTTCGAGTCTTCCCCATCCGGATGATTATTATAACCACGGGTTCCTTTTTTTCTTCTAAAATCTTCATTTAGAATTTCAATCTGTCGTTTAATCCTCTCAGTAGAAATATTTGTCCCTACACCGATTAGTTCTCCATTGTGAATTACATGTATTACCACGGAAAGGCTTACCACATCAACACCAATCTTTGGTTTTTCTAGATCGGGCTCAAATTCCAGGTCACTACAATTAACTATGAAAAAGCAAACAAGGTAAACCAAACAAAGCTTGTTGAATTTAGTCATGTCTATAGAGTTGTTTTCATTTTGACCTTAAGTTCATTTAATTTTTGTAATTAATAGTACAAAGCCCTTATATACAAAACATAATACATTATCCAAATCCCTTAAATTTGTTGTATTGAAAGGCCACTACTACCTCTTAATTCGTTTTCAATTTCATCTTTTGGTTTATCGAAACTGTGTTAAGTTCAAAAATTCTTTAAGTGATTTCATTAATAAATCTAATTGATCAAAATGAATATCATGTCCTGAATGGGGTATCTGCACAAGGATCGAATTTGGAATGCTATCAGACATCTTTTCCATTACCTCGGGATCAGAATAAGGGCTGTCTCCTCCATAGATAATTAGAGTAGAGGACTTGATTTTACTTAACAATTCCCATTGCTTTTTTTCGCTTCCTGCAGTTGCCTCTACCCATTTGATCAGGTTATCCGAATCGAGCTTCCATGTCCATTTTCCATCTTTACCTTGTTTGAGGGCATTTTTTGCAAAATCTCTAAGTAATCCTTCCCTGGTTCCATTGTAAAAAGAGAGATAATCCTGAATTCCTTCTTCGAGGGTCAAATAACTTGCATCAGAATACTGAGCAAATATACTTTGCCACACTCCAATCATATCCTCCCTACAAATTGTAGTTGGACTGATGTCAAGAATGACCAATTTGCTTACCTTTTCGGGATATTTGGCCGCCAACCACCAACCGTTAACACCTCCCATAGAGTGACCTATAACAGCTACTTTGCTGAGATTTAGTGAATCTATAAAAGTGGCAACATCATCAGCCATAAGTTCCGGAGAATAGTCACCTGCCCAATCGCTATCACCATGACCTCTTTGGTTGACAGTTATAACATGAAAATCTTCTGAAAGAATCCTGGCAGCATCGTTAAATTCCCATGCATGCCCGGACAAACCATGTAAAATCAATAAAGGTGGCGCATTT
>CALCSX010000095.1 GCA_937894165.1 uncultured Saprospiraceae bacterium
AATCTTTTCCTATTTTAGGGCAGAATTGGGCATTTATCAATTTTATTGAAAATAAAGGAATGGCTTTTGGCTTAAGTTTTGGAGGTGATTTGGGAAAAGTGTTGCTGAGCACTTTCAGAGTTGTAGCCGTATGTTTATTGGCTTATTTTATAAGTAGAGTTGATGATCGAAAGGTTTCAAAATTTCTTTTGTTTTGTTTTTCCTTAATATTAGCCGGTGCTATCGGAAATATTATTGACAGCTTATTTTATGGAATGATTTTTTCAGAATCAACTGTTCATGGTGGTGTTGCTGAAATGTTTCCTGAGGGAGGTGGCTATGCAGGATTTATGCACGGAAAAGTAGTAGATATGTTTTATTTCCCGATGATCGACACCTATTGGCCTGAATGGGTGCCTCTTATAGGCGGAAGTAGTTTTCAATTCTTTCGACCGGTGTTTAATGTTGCAGACAGTGCTATTAGTGTGGGGATAATATTAATGATTTTATTTCACAGAGATTTTTTCAAAGATCCCGAATCTTATATGAGCAAAAAAGAGGTGGTAGTGGTAAATCTCGATGAATCAATAGAATCTGAAGAGAAAGATATACAATAAAAAAACCGGGAAGCATTTTTAGATACTCCCCGGCTGTAGTGAAATCAGTTTTTGGGAAAACTGACTACATTTTATAATCAATTAATTGTTTTGGGATAAACATATAATGATTTAAATTTTTAGATCTTAATTGTTTTTGGGACTAAGGTTAATTATTTTTGGGATTAATTAACTTGTAAAATGGTTTTACTTCTAAATAGTGTAAAAGTTCTTCAATGCCTTAACTGTTTTTTCAATTGTTGGATAATCGATTGTATAATGCACATATTTACCTTCCTTGTCAGAATGGACTATTCCTGCCATTCTTAAAACCCTCAGATGTTGGGAAGTAATTGACTGCTCAATTTTCAAAGCAGTATAAATTTTGTTGACATTAATTGACCCCTTGTTATCAATATACTCCAAGATCTTCAACCTTAAAGGATGAGCCAGAGCTTTGACAATGTTAGAGGACATTTGAAGTTTCTCGTTGTTAAAAGTAACCTTCGTCCTTTTCATAAATGTAGTTTTAAGTAGTGATAAATGACCTTAGCGAAACAAAAATGCATATAATTTTTTTTTAATGCAAGTATTTATTGAAAAAAAATGCATTTTATGTTAAAAATTATTGCTTTAGGTGCTCGGTCTTTATGTACTACTTAAAGTAAAATTTTATATGTATCTGTATATCAATAGATTGTGAGTTTTAGTTAAATTACTCTGCAAGGTCTTCAATTAGCTTAGAAATTTGTTCTAATCGTCCTTTGTCGAGTGAATAATAAATAAATTTTCCTTCTCTTAAAGTGGTAACCACTCCTGCTCTTCTTAAAATAGCCAAATGCTGAGAAGCGACAGATTGCTCCAATCTTAACTTGATATAAATATCAGTTACTGTCATTTGATGACTCTCATCTAACAAATCAATCATCCTCTGGCGAAGCTTGTGATTTACAGCTCTTAAAACTAGTACGGCTTTACGCAATTGTGCATAATCCAGATAGTAATCATTCTTACCATTTTTAAGAGTGACTGATTCGTTCTTTTTGTTCTTCATATCTCTGGTTTTATAAATTATATATTCTAACGATATTTAGAATACCAAAACCGTACCAAAAATTTAAAATTAAATCTTTTTATAAATTATAAGTATTTAACACCTCGTACCAAATATTAACCTATTTGATTTTTCAACATATATAATCAACAGAAATTCTATTGAAATGGTTCCCTCTTGGATTGAGTTATATTTGGTTTTTTAAGATATAAAGGGCTAAAATTTAACGTAGAAACAAATAAATTTTTTTTATAATATACATCGGCAATCTCTATCATATTTTCCGCTGAACATTTTACATCTAAAAACTCCCAATTATCAGAGATTTTGAGATCCTTAAATTTGTTGGCTCCATCTCCACCAAACACTACATGACTATCTCTATTGTCAAGGTAAGATTGCTCGTCCAGTACAGCACTTTCCACATCACTCAGAACTGCTAAATTAGTGTCAAAAGTTTGGGTATAAACTTCCATTCTTCTGGCATCAATCATAGGAATGTAGAATTCAGCATCGGGTCGTTCTTTACGCATTTGGTGTGCCAATGCATATAATGTTTCTATACTTATTAATGGTATATTAAGTGCAAAGCAAATAGCTTTAGCAGTGGCAGTGCCCACCCTCAGTGAGGTATAAGATCCCGGACCGGAACTCAAAGCTACCGCATCCAAATCTTTGAATTCTAAATTTGCAACTTCCAGACACTCTTTAATAAGAAGATTTAAGTATTCAGAATGCCTATAATCATCTGCTACGTTTTTAGAACATTGTAATTTACCATCAATTGACACAGCCACAGAACAAGATCCTGTGGCTGTTTCAATACATAAAATATTTGCCATCTCGCTATTTTAATAATCCATTATACTCTTGCTCATTCTTAAGTATTTCAACGGCTCTAACTATTTCTTGGTCATTGGCCAATCTATATTGCACTCTTCCACTTTGTAAATGTGTTCTGGTGACTATTAACTCTCCCAGCAATTGTTCCAGCTCATTTTTATACTTATCCAAACTAGTATCTTTTTCCTTATCAATTGCTTTTTGAAGTGCGGCAATCTGTCTTGTAAGATCACCACTAAATTGGGTTGTCAAAGCTTCCTCCTTTAACTGATCCAATGATTTTTCGATAGGAAGTTTGATAATTTCCTTTTTGCTTTCCACATATTTTTTAAACCCTGAAAAGTCCGGGAATTTATATTCTCGTGGATTCTCTATAATGGGATTCTCCATCAAATAATCGGTTACATAATGAAAAATCAAATTAGATTCAATCAGTGCTTTAATGAAAGGGATATCTTCAGTGGCCTCCAATTGAATGTCGGGAGTCACTCCTCCTCCATCCAGTACAGTTCTACCATTTTGCGTTTTAAACTCAGCTCTTCTCTCATCAGGAATATCTTTGGGTTCGCCATCAGCATACTCGACACTTTGGATACATCTACCACTAGGGATATAGTACTTAGAAGTAGTCAATTTGAATTGATTGTTAAAACCTAACGGTTTTGTATTTTGAACCAATCCTTTTCCATATGTCCTTTGTCCAACTAAAATTCCTCTATCATAATCCTGAATTACTCCACTTACTATTTCAGATGCGGATGCTGACATTTTATTGATAAGCACAACGACCGGAATTTCTAAATCTACCGGTTCTGCATTGGTTTTGAAGTAATTATTCCACTCTGCCACTTTTCCTTTTGTGCTTGCCACCAATCTATCTCGAGGAATAAAAACATTGGAAACGTTAACCGCCTCATTTAAAAGGCCCCCACCATTGTTCCTAAGATCAAGAATAACACTTTTCATTCCGGGGTTATCTCTCTTGAGCTCTTTCAAAGCATTTCCCACATTTCTGCCTGCCTGATTTGTAAATGTTATGAGAGATATATAACCCACCTCTTCATTTACCATCCCAAAATAAGGTACATTTTCAATCTGAGTGTCTCCTCTAACGACTGTAATAGGTTCAGGTGCTTCTTCCCCGGGTCTTTGAATCGTTAAAACAGCTTCCGTTCCCGGAGTACCTCTCATAATAGCTTTAAACTCCTCCATACTTCTCTCACTTAGATCTTCCCCCTTTACTTCTATTATTTTATCGCCCACCTTCAGACCGGATTTTTCCGCGGGACCTTTCTCGAAAATCTCAGTTATTGTAATAAAGCCATCTATTTCCTTCAGCTCAGCACCAATGCCATCATAATTTCCCTCCATCAAAAACCTTGAACCTTCTATTTGAGATTCAGAATAAAAATTTGTGTACGGATCCAGACTTCCTAACATGGCTTCGATCCCAATTTTCATTAACTTGCTAGGATCTAATGGATCAACATAGTAGGTATTCAACTCCTTATATAAAGTTGTGAATACCTCGATATTTTTAGAAATCTCAAAATAATTCGTTGAATTGTCCTGCACCTGTGCCTCTGCACGATAGGTCACCAAAAAAAGACCTAAACTAACACTCAAAAGAATTTTATTCATTATATAAATTTTCATTAAGAACGATAAAATAAAAGATTTCGTTTATAGCTTCAAAAAGCCGGAAATCATATCATAAATTGCTTCAGGTTGCTCAGCATGGATCCAGTGCCCGGCATCAGCTACGGTTTCTATTTCGGCATTTGGGAACAACGCCCTTATATTCTCAAAATCCGAATCAAGGATATAATCTGATTTGCTTCCTCTAAGAAACATGGTTTTTCCATCAAATTTTTCCTTGCTATCGATCGATGAGATGATATCATCATACTTTTCAGACAATATTTCAAGATTTGCCTTCCATTCATAGGAGCCATTAGTATTTCTATGAAGATTTTTCATTAAGAATAATACTACACCCTTGTTATTGATTTTTTGCACCAAATGCTCTTCAACTTCCTTTCTACTTTCGACCTCATTTATTTTAACAGATTGTAAAGCTTCAAGAATATATTCATGCCCACCCTCGTAAGCTTTGGGTGCAATATCAACAACTATTAGGTGATCGACCGATTCAGGATAAGTCAAAGCAAATTGCATCGCAGTTTTTCCACCCATGGAATGCCCCAAAAAATCAGCTTTCTTTAATCCATTTTCCTCCATAAACTGCTTTATATCGGCTGCTAAATCAGCATAAGTATGCTCGTCTTTATGAAAACTTCTGCCATGATTTCTCTGATCAATCAAATACACTTTTCGATGGTCGGAAATAGCTTTCGCAAAAGTTAGCCAATTGTCCCCGGTTCCTAAAAAGCCGTGTAGGACAATCAAAGGTTTTCCGCTTCCTTCAATTTTGGCATGTAGTATGTTATTAGACATAGTCTATTTATTCAAATGTTTATTAACGATAGACAAAACTCTATTCTCATAAACTATAGCTTCATCCAAAATTTGATCAGCTTGATCAAAATAGTTTTTGATTTTTGATTTATCATTTAAAGTTACCGCATTAATCTTAACATTCAAACAAGCTCCTTGAACACAAGTTCTAGAGCACAAAGCGGCCACTCCAGCGTCTGAAATAGCATTTACATTCCCATTTTCAGCCACATATTCGATCAATTCAAAATTGCTCAAGGCTATCTGAGCTACCTTCATTGGTGTCTCTATGGCAAAGAGCGTAGCATCTTCAACTGCTTTCTCCTTTACTAATTTTTCTTCTTCAGAGTCAGATGGTAATCTAAAAGCCTCAATAATTTTATTAAAAGCGCGCGTGTCTTCGTCAACCATGTGAAAAAGTTGCTTCTTGTTTTCCTGCACTTTAGCGCCTAATTCACTGAATTTTTTATACTTTCCGGTCACACCGGTCTTAGAAACAGTCAGGCTAGCCACCATACAAGCTAAAGCAGCTCCCAGACTTCCCACATAAGCAGACGCAGAACCACCACCGGGGGCAGGATTTTCAGAAGCAGTTTCATTTGCGAAATCCTTCAAATTCATTGAAACAAGTCTTTCGCTGTCCTTGCTTTTCATTTTATATTCAATTATTCTTTCATTGGGATCGAAAGGTGCTAATTCAGCCAAGCCCAGAGACTTGATAGCGATCTTGATCTTTTCCTCTTCGTTCATACCAAGCGTAGCATTCTGTTTGCTTAGATAGTAATCAGCTGCGTCCAACATCACTTTAAGCGGCACCATTCCTATTAATTCGGATCCCGTAATTCGGTAACCACGTCTTAAAGCGCTTTCCCAGCAAGCTTCGTAGGCCTCGTGCAGGGTGGTGTCATTAATATTAGTTAGATTCATGGAAACCTGAGCCAAGCCATATTCTTCTATATACCAACCTATCGCTTTGACAGATTTGCAAGTTCCCGGTTCAATTTTTTCAATTTGATTACCATTTTCGTCTTTCGATTTTACAGTTCTACCAATTTCTCGAATGTCGAAAGCGACGCTATTTGCTTTTCGCACCGAACTAGTATTAAGATTAACATTATAAGCTATCAGAAAATCTCTAGCACCAATTACTACAGCGCCAAATCGAGGGTTGAATGTGGCAGGGCCAAAATCCGGTTTCCATCGAGAGTCTTTCAATTTTTCCTCCAAAGCCTCATATTCACCTGATCTGATAGTAGCTAAATTCTTTCTTTCTTCTGTTTGAGCGGCATTTTCATAGAGGTAGGCTGGAAGTTGAAGTTCTTCTCCTACGCGACGAGCTAGTTTTTTAGCAAATTCCACAGTTTCCTCCATAGAAATATTATCTAATGGGATGAGCGGGCAGACATCTGTTGCGCCCATGCGGGGATGCTCACCAGAATGTTTACGCATATCAATCAATTCTGAAGACTTTTTTATCACCTGAAATGCTGCCTCTATAACTGCATCAGGTTCTCCTGCAAAAGTCAAAACAGTCCGATTTGTAGCTTTTCCCGGATCAACATTTAGGACACTTACGCCTTCTATTGATTTAGCAGCATCTACTATTTGGTTAACAATACTTTGATCTCTTCCTTCACTGAAATTAGGAACACATTCTATGAGTTGCTTTTTTATCGACATATCTTTAATTTTTTTTCCAATTTTTATACGTATTAATTAAATTATTAGTACCGGAATCAAATTTATCTGTGACATTTTCAGTGCTCAATTCCGGTAAAATATTAGAAGCTAGCTGTTTGCCCAGCTCAACACCCCATTGATCGAAGCTATAAATATTCCAAATTACACCCTGAACAAATATTTTTTGCTCATACAAAGCAATTAAGCGACCAAGGTTAAAGGGGGTGATTTTGTCAATCAAAATTGAGTTGGAGGGTTTGTTACCTTCAAACACCTTATGAGGGGCGAGAGTTTTTACACTGCTTTCCGAAATTCCCTGACTTTTAAATTCATTAACAACTTCATCATAGGTTTTGCCATTCATAAGCGCTTGAGGCTGCGCGAAAAAGTTTGCCATTAACTTGTCATGATGATCGCCAATAGGATTATGAGAAACAGCTGGCGCAATAAAATCACATGGAATTAATTTTGTTCCTTGATGAATAAGTTGATAAAAAGCATGTTGTCCATTGGTTCCGGGTTCTCCCCAAATAATAGGGCCGGTTTGATAATCAACTTTTTTGCCTTCTCTATCTCTATATTTACCATTGCTTTCCATGTCACCTTGTTGAAGGTAAGCGGCAAATCGGTGCATATATTGGTCATAGGGAAGAATGGCATGGGATTCTGAATTAAAGAAATTATTGTACCAAATTCCGAGGAGTGCTAATATAACAGGTGCATTTTTTTCAAAGGGAGTTTCTCTAAAATGATTATCCAGATCCTCAGCTCCGGCTAATAGTTCTTTAAAATTCTTCATTCCTACACTTAGGGCTATCGAAAGTCCGATGGCTGACCAAAGTGAATATCTGCCCCCTACCCAATCCCAGAATTGGAACATGTTTTCAGGATCGATACCAAATTCAGTGACTTTTTCTTTGTTAGTACTAAGAGCTACGAAATGCTTTGAAATAGAGGTGGTTGAATTTGATTTTTTAATGAACCAATCTCTCGCAGTGTGAGCGTTGGTCATTGTTTCTTGTGTGGTAAAAGTTTTGGAGGCGACAATAAAAAGGGTGGTTTCAGGATCTATTTTTTTGAGCACCTCGCTGATGTGAGTACCATCAACATTGGAAACAAAGTGGGTAGTAATTCCCGGAATTTGGTATGCCTTAAGGGCTTCTGTAACCATAACAGGTCCGAGATCGGAGCCACCGATTCCAATATTTACAATATCCGAAATTCTTTTACCGGAAAATCCTTTCCATTCTCCATTGTGAATTTTATTGCAAAAGCTTTCCATTTTATCCAGCACTTCTGAAATTAATTCAGAAATATTTTCTCCATCATGATAAACAGGATTTTTGCGGCTTCGTCTGAGTGCAGTATGTAAAACAGCTCTATTTTCTGTGGCGTTTATTGCTTCACCGGAAAACATTGCATTGATGGCTTCTTTTAGGCGACATTCTTCAGCCAGAGAAAGTAACAGTTCCAAAGTTCGAGAATTAATTCTATTCTTAGAGAAGTCGATAATGAATCCCCCCAAATCAATATGAAATTTTTCAAATCTTTTCTCATCTTGGAGAAACAAATCTTTCATTTGAAAGTCTTTTACCTCTTTGAAATGATTAAGAAGATAGTTCCAGCTTTGAGTGGAGGTTGGACTAATGGAATTTAGCATAATGTTAATTTTTAAAGGATCAAAAATAGGAATTAATCTAAAAGGATCAGAAAATAAGCAAGCAAATAATTAAAAGAGTTAAGCAGAGAGGGGGAAAACCTAAAAGGAGAGGAAATGGAAGTGGAGAGGGGAAGAGTATGAAGATGAAGAGAGTTATAATCGAAATTCGAGAGAAAGATTTTAAATTACTACATTAAGCAGATTGAGTTTAGAATTAAACAGATAATAGGAAAAGTGTGTATCTGCTTTCCTTCTTAGTTTTACGATTTTTCCTTAAGAAACATGGATTTTTATCGAAATTCGAGAGAGAAATTGCAGAAATCAGGAAAGATTTTCGAAATTCGAGAGAGATCTTGGAGTAATAAAAGTAGATTGCCGAAATTCGAGAGATAATTTTAACCCATGTGTGATTATTGCTTAATCGGACTGAATTTGATCAATATACAAACTAGACTTTCCGAAATTCGAGAGGGCTTTCTAAACTTAATAAAGCACAAATCGAAATTCGAGAAAGAACGTACCGACACTATCGTTATAACAG